>JAPKZH010000521.1 GCA_026393905.1 Candidatus Aminicenantota bacterium | reverse complement strand
CGCATGAAGCTGACAAAAGCATCCTCCAGGATCATTCTCCAAGCCCTTCAGGTGGTTTTTTATCTGCTATTCGTCTTCCTCTGGCTCAAGGACAACTTTCCCCCGCTCCGAAAATGGTATGTATCGCCCCTCTTTCCGCTCGCCGGCTTGTTGATCATCACGGCCCTCCGCTTCGCTCTTAAAATGAAAACGGCGAAGCCTAAGCTTGCCTGCAAGCCCGGCAAAGCATGGGGCGCTCTGGCCCTGATCATTCTCCTGGCCACCGCCGTCCGCGTTCCCTACCTTGTTCACAATTATGGATTGATGGACAGCGATGAGGCCGTTCCTTCGCTCCAGGGCAAGCACATCGCCGAAGGCCGGATGCCGCCCATCTATTATTACGGGGCGCTTTTCCAAGGCAGCTTCCCCCAGTTTTATCAGGCCCTGCTCTTCAAGATCTTCGGCTATTCGGCGCTTCTCACCAAAATTGCCGCCACCCTCGCCTTTGTCGCTTTTCTTGTCGTCCAATTCTGGCTCATCAAGGGAATCTTTTCTTTGACCTGGGCGTTCGTCATCAGCCTGTTCTACTGTCTGCCGTTGACGTATCTTCTCCAAGCCAGCTTTGATGTCGGCTCCCATTTTCCCGTTGTCTTTTTCCTGGGGGCCCTGATCCTCGCTATGACCTACCAAATCTATTGGAAGGGCAAAGACGCGCGGCTGGCCCCTCTGGGCGTCATCATGGGCCTGGGATTCTGGACCCACCAGATCACGGCCATCTTCATCGCCACCTCCGGCGTTTTTCTCCTGGCCCGGTATAAGCTCGAAATCCGCAAATATCTAAAACTGGCCCTGTTCTTTTTCGTCGGGGCCTTCCCCGTGGTCATGAGCGAGATCTATTGGAAGTTCCCCCTGGTCCGTCTGCTGTTCGGAGGGGAGTCCGGCGCCGTGAGCGAGTCGAAAATCTCCAGGGCCAAGAATTTTCTTCTGACACTCATCTCCTCAGGGCCCGAGTGGATCAACTGGATCTACCTGGTCCTGATCGTCGCCGGCGCCGTAATCCTGGCCCGCCTCTCGATCAAAAAAACTAAAGTCTTGCCCTCAAGTCTGTATGTCGTCTTTTTCCTGTTCTACGCGGCCGTCTATCTCATCTCCCAATTCAGCTCGGTCCCGGTCATCCGCTATCTCTATATCCTCTACATCGTCCTGCCCGTTCTGTTCGCCGCCGTGTTTATGCTAATCAAGACGAGGATCCGGTACGCCGCGGCGGCCCTTTTTTTCCTAATGCTTTTCTTTTTGAGCAACGGAAAAACAAGCCTGGCCTACATCAACACGGTCAAGGAGCGGCACCATGAACTTGGCGCGGTCATGACGGCCATGTCCGAGACCAAGGAAAAATATTGGCTGGCCCACTACTGGATCTCGTATCTCATGAACAGCCTCGGCAAGGAGAATTTCATCGTCGCCTCAACGACAACCGAGAGATATCCCTATTACAGGCTCCTCTTCGACAGCGAAGCTGAGCATTCGAACTATCTTTTTTTAAGGGACACTCCCCAGGCGATAGAGGAGGCGTCGAAATTGACCGGCCTGCTCGAGAAGTGCGGCATCGAGTATCGGACTAAAGAGGTCGGACCGTGGCTGCTGGTCCATGGAGTTCGAGAATATATTTATCTCAAAGACCTCTCTTACCCGCCGCAGGAAATTCCGGAAGTCGACCTGGAAAACGTCCGCCTGACGGAGACCGGCTTGGACATCGAATTCGCCAGGAAGGGAGCGGCTCCGGCGGGAGGCTTTAGAGTGGATGCGGAGATTCCCGGCTTCTGTTCCAGGTTCACGCCTCTCTCTCAGGCCGAAAAATCCGTCATCCACATGCCTCCGCCCCCGCAGGATCACGTGAAAATCCGGTACGGCCTGAATTATCAGGGGCTGCCTCTCGAGTCCACGTTCCGGGAGCGCGATTATGCCCTTCCCCGGCCCGCTTCTCCTTTTCGCCGGGAGCCGGTCGACACCTTGACAGGCCTAGGCCCCCGGGAAAAGATCTCCGGAAAGAATTGGCTCGTCTGCGCTAAAGAGGCCAGGCTCCGGATCAATGCGCCTCTTGGAGATTCCGCCAAGATCGTCTTCACTCTTTTTTCCCCGCTGAAATTGAACATCGAAGACTTTTGGTGGCACCGTGATTTTTCTCAAGAGGTCGCCGTCTTCGTCAACGGACAGGTGTTCGCCCACACCAAATTGAACGACGGCGAAAATTCGGTCGCGATCGACTGCCGGTTCCCTCCTTTTCAAAAGGGCGAAAACATCATCACCCTCAAATTCAAATACGCCCTTGTTCTGTCCCAAAGGTTCGACCACTGGAAAACAGCCGCCTTTCTTGAGGGCGTGAGAATCGACTAGAGCTTATAAAGACCCCGTTTGAGGTTTTTCCGGATCCGGAACATCCCGGTAAATTCCTCCCAGCCGTCCCTGAAAATATTGACTGAAGAGACATATCGGTCATGGCGCTCGTTCCAGTCGATTGGGATCTCCGCCACGGAGAATCCGTTGGCCCTGGCAATGATCAACATCTCCAAGTCCCAAGACCAGCGGTCCTCGCAACTCAGCCTGTTCATTAACTTGAGGCCGTCCAGCCGGAAGCCTTTAAAGCCGGCATCGGGGTCCTTGATCTTCAATTTCGGGAAAAAGAGCCGGACGAGCAAGCGATAGGCCCAGCTCACGGCTCTTCTCCGCCAGATGCGCTGGGTCTCGGATTCCCGGAGAAACCGGGAGCCGACAACCACCTGGCAATCCTGGAGACTTCTCGTCATATCCAAAATATGCCCCAGATCCGTGGTCTGGGGAAGATCGAGGTCGGCATAGATGAGATATTCTCCGCGGCAGGTTTCCGCCGCAAAGCGCACGGCGAACCCCCGTCCCCGGTTTGGCGCATAGCCGACAATCCTCATCCGAGAAAAGGAACGGGCTAACCGCCCGGCGATCTCGGCCGAACGGTCGGTGCTTCCGTCGTTGCAGAGGACTAGCTCGAAACCGCCGCCGAGATGCTGTTTTAGGAAATGATGAAGGGCCCGTACGTTTGCTTCGAGGTTTGGCTCGTTATTGTAGAAAGGGACGACGAAGTGAATCACGGCCCTATTGGTTCATCCGCCTGCCGGAGGGACTAACACCAGTAGTCTTCGACCTTCTGCTCATCCGTGAGCGAGGTCCACCATTCGGCGCATTTCCGGATCCCCTCTTCCAGGGGAGTTTTGGGCACCCAGCCCAGCTCATTCTCAGCCAGCCAGTTGTGAACCCTCTTGATCTTCGGCTCGACCCGGGCCTGGGGGATGTATTCGATCTTGGCCGGGATATGCTTGACGACCTCTTTGGCGATCTCCTCGATGGTGATGGGCCGGCCTCCCGTGAGGTTGTAGACCTTGTTTTCGGCGACAGGCTTCATGGCGTGGAGGTGTCCTTCGCATAGGTCCCCGACATAAAGAAACTCCCTGAACTGCTTTCCGTCGCCCATGATGCTGATGATCCCGGTCCGCTCGGCCATTTCCATGAAGGCCCTGACTACGAGCCCTTTCCACATCCGCTCTCCGTAGGGAATGCCGTAGCGAAAAACCGTGTATTTGGGGCCTTTGTATTCGCTGTAGAACGAAAAGCAGAGCATCTCTTGACCGATTTTGCTCGCACCGTAGATCGTGTTGATTTCATCCAGCCGGAACGGGCTTTTTTCGTTGACGATATCGCCGTCCTGGGCGCCGCAGACCCAGGAGCTCGAGGCGAGGTACACCCGCTCGATATCGTTTTTTAAAGCGGCATTCAGGACGTTCAGCGTTCCCTTGACATTCATCTCAAAGCAGAGCTTGGGGTCTTCGGAGGATTTGCGGGCGTTGGCCAGGGCCGCCAGGTGAAAAACAAGGTTGAAGTTGGAAAAGGCGCCGCCCAGGTCATCCCGGAGATCCCGTTTGATCCATTCCACGTCCTGGACCGGCGGCCTCAGGTCGAGGACGGAAACGTCGTAGCCTTCGCCCAACAGCTTTTGGACCAGATGGCTGCCGATAAAACCGGATCCTCCCGTCACCAGGATTTTCATGGCCGAACCTCCTTTGGCTTCAACTTTTCTGAGATCCGCATCTATTCTCTCACATTACCGCGTTTTCATGAAGAAGCCGCGCCTGGGCAGAATCCTCTTCATGTTATAGACAAAGTTGATCAGGCCTTCCCGGGCCGCCCTGAGAAGGGACGGCAGCCCGAAGGACGTCTTAGGCAGGAGCTGATAGGTCCATCTCAATAGGTGGATCAGCGGATACAGTTTCGGCGACAGCCGGACATAGTAGTCGAAGAATCCCTGATAGCCGAAGAGCGTCCTGCCGGAGATCGTCGGGTGCTTGATGGTGATGTTGGTATAGTAGATCTCCGCATCATCGATGGGATGTTCGAGCCAGCCGTCTTTGAGGCAGTCTGCGCCCAACTTGGTGCCCAGGAAGGGCATGTACACGGTGCACATGATCCGGTCGGGCTGGAGGAGCTTGTTGATGCGGATGGTGTCCCAGACCGTGGACATGTCCTCTCCCGGCAGTCCGATCATGTTGAAGCTTCCCGTCCGGATCCCAAAACGGCGGGCAAGCCCGAAGGCCTGGACGATCTGCTCGTCCGTGATATTCCGCTGCAGGACGTTGTTGCGGATCCTGGGGTTTCCGGCCTCGATGGCCATGTTGATGAAATCACAACCCCCGTCTTTGAGGATGCGGATGGTATCCTCGTCGATCAGGTCGGGGCGGGTCTGGCAGAGAAAGGGAATCGAATATCTCTTGGCGTAGCGTTGGCAGAATTCCTCCAGGCGCTTTTTGTTCAGGGTGAAGGATTCATCTGAGAAGGACAGCCGGGAAGGACGGTATTTTTGAAGGATCTGGTCGATCTCGGCAAAGACATTCTCGATGCTCCTGGTGCGGACGAAACGGCCGTACCCCCGGTAGAGGTCCATCAAGTACTCGTTCTGGCAATAGGAGCAGGGAAACGGACAGCCTCTCGAGGTGAGCAGGTTCACCCCGTACAGCTCCGCCTGCAGCCTTGAGGGGCTGATGAGGTCCCGGTCGGGAAACGGGATCTTGTCCAGGTCTTCGATCAAAGGCCGCATCGGGTTCCGAAAGATCGACCCGTCCCGCTTGGTCCAGAATCCCGGGATGCGGGTGTATTCCCCCCCGCGATCGAGCGCCGCCAGAAAATCGGTGAAGCTCGCCTCCCCCTCGCCCCGGCAGATCGCGTCGATCGCCCCCTCGCTGATCGTTTCTTCGGGCGCGATAGTCGGGTGGATGCCGCCGAAGACGGTCCTGACATCGGGGGATCTCCGCTTGGTCAGCTGGGCCAACTCCAGGGCGATCTTGAAGTTTACGGACATCACGGAGAATCCGACGACATCGGGCATGAACCGGCTGCAAAGCTCCTGGTAACTTTCTTTGATGATCCGGTAGGGATCACCCCGGAGCGGCCGCCGCCTGTAGGAGCTGATTTCGAAAAGAGCGACGGCGTGTCCGGCCGCCCTCACGGCAGAGCCGATATAGAGGATGTTCAGGGGCTGCTCGCGGACGATATACCCGGGATAGACCAAAAGGACTTTTTTCATGGCTGGGGACTCGCCGGCGGCCTGCCGTACTGCCGTTTGAACCTTAAGACCATCATCAGCGTCTCAAGCAGCGTCAGCCCGCTGAGTTTCGTCGTGCCCTGCTTCCGGTCGATAAAGATGATCGGGACTTCACAAATTCTTGCCTGCAAGAGAGAAAGCTTGTAGAGGATCTCCAGGACGACGGACGGGCCGACGGAGATCATGTCGTCGAGGTCCACTTTTTCCAGGATGGTCCTGGTGAAACAGCGGAATCCCGAAGACACATCCCGGATAGGCGTATGGAACTTGCGCCGGACAAAATTGCGGGCCAGGAACGTGATCGCCTTCCTGATCAGGTTCCGGTCGGCGTCCCGTCCTCCGCGGATAAACCGGGAGCCGATGACGACATCGCAGTGTCCGATCTCCTTTAAAAAATCGGGGATGAAACGCGGCTGATGGGAGAAATCGCCATCCATTTCGACGACATAATCAGGCTGAAGCGCCAGGGCGGCCTTGAAGCCGTCGATGCCGGCCGCGCCGCGGCCCCTCCGCTTTGTCCGGATAAGGGCATGAACCCGGGGGTCCGCGGAGGACAGCTTCTCGGCCTGGGCGCCCGTCCCGTCGGGAGAGTTGTCATCGACGACCAGGACAGACACATCCTCCCGGACCGGCAAAGCCAATATTTCCCGGACTAACGGTTGGATGTTTTTCGCCTCGTTGTAGGTAGGGATCATGACCACGACTTTTTTGGGATTTCGATCGTTAGTCATCGAACTCAGAGGATTTTTTGAATCTCCCGGAAGACCTGCTCGGCCGTGATGGCCTTCATGCATGTCATTTCCTCACACCGGGATTTGTAGCAGGGCGAGCAGGGCAGGCCGGCGAATATTTTCGTGCCCCGGCCGTAGAGATTGATTTCCTGGGGGCAGGTGGAGCCGAACAGAGCCACGACTCTTTTCCCGAGGGCGACGGCCAGGTGCATGGCCAGCGAATCCGAACTGACGACGACGTCCATGAGAGAGATAAAGCCGGCGAATTCGAGCAGAGAATTGTCGTTGCCCGTGTTGTAGACCCTTGCGCGAGCCTTCTCGTCCAAGGACCTGTTCAGGGCTTTCTCCTTGGGTCCCCCCAGGAGAAAAACATCCGCCTTCAGCTTGGAGCCAAGGAGATCGATGAGCCCGGAAAAATGCCTCGGCGGCCATTGTTTTGTCTCGAAGCGCGTCCCCGAACCTGTGTTCAACCCGACGGCCGGCCGTTTTTTCGAAATCCTGTGCTTCTTGAAGAATCCGCGGGCTTTTTCGCGGTCGCCTTCCTTGAGATGGAGGATGTAGGGATCGCCCTGATAGTCCAGCTCGGCCATATCGTAAATAATTTCCTGGTAGGTCTTTTGATTCCGGAAGAATTTGAGGTCGTTATCGATCCCCAATCGATAGGCGTATTCGGAGGCCGGGTTCAAGATCGACAGGTTCCCGTGCTCATTCATGCCAAACCCGTATTTCAGAGGGCAGGCGACTTGCTCGGCCAAGGCCGTCGATCCCTTTTCCTTGTCCAGGGAGAACAGGACGTCGAATTTTTCCACAAAAAGAGGCAGGATGTTTTCCAGGTTGAAGGGGATCGTCCGGTCCACATCGGGATGGTTCTCGACAAGCTCCCGGCTGTCCTCATCGACAACCCAAAAAATCGTGCTCTTGGGATACTTTCTCTTTAAGCCGGGGAGAAGGGCCGTGGTCCTCAGGACATCGCCCATGGCCCCGCGCTTAATGATGAGGATCTTCGTCTGGAAAGGCTTGAAATGAGGACAATTGTCACAGAGCAGGCCGTAGACGCAGGGGGTCTCCCCTTTAAAATAGAC
>JAPKZH010000351.1 GCA_026393905.1 Candidatus Aminicenantota bacterium | reverse complement strand
TGCTGGCCAAAATCGGCGCCAACAGGTCGAAAATCTTGGAAGAACTGAAAACGTCGCTCCAAAAGATGCCGAAAGTGCAGGGCGTAGAAGTCTATCTCTCTTCGGCCCTGCGCCGGATCATGAGCGATGCCCAGAAGGAGGCCGATAAGCTCAAGGACGAGTATATCTCGACGGAACATCTGTTTCTGGCCATGCTCAAAGACAATTCCACCGAGGCAGGCCGGATTTTGGGGAAAAACGGCGTCACGGAAGAAGCCGTCCTTGAGGCGCTGAAAGCCGTCCGGGGAACCCAGCGGATCACCGATCCCCAGCCCGAGGCCAAGTACCAGGTCCTCCAGAAATACACCCGCGATATTACCGCCCTGGCCCGGCAGGGCAAGCTCGACCCTGTCATCGGGCGCGAGGATGAGATCCGCCGGGTCATCCAGGTCCTGTCCCGCCGGACAAAAAATAATCCCGTTCTCGTCGGCGAGGCGGGCGTGGGAAAAACGGCCATCGTCGAAGGATTGGCTCAGCGGATCGCCAACGGCGATGTCCCCCAGCCGCTCAAAAACAAGCGGCTCATTTCGCTCGATATGGGGTCGCTTGTGGCCGGCACGAAGTACAGGGGAGAATTCGAAGACCGGCTGAAAGCCATCCTCAAGGAGATCAAGGAGTCCGATGGAGAGATCATCCTCTTCATCGATGAGCTGCATACCATCATCGGCGCGGGCGCGGCGGAGGGCGCCGTGGACGCGTCCAATATGCTGAAGCCGCCGCTGGCCAGGGGAGAGCTTCGCTGCATCGGCGCCACGACGCTGAACGAGTATCAGAAGCACATCGAAAAGGATGCGGCCCTCGAAAGACGCTTCCAGCAGGTCTATGTCGGCGAGCCTTCGGTCGAAGACACCATCTCGATCCTGAGGGGACTGAAGGAGAAATACGAGATCCACCACGGCGTCAGGATCAAGGACTTGGCGCTGGTGGCCGCCGCGACCCTCTCCAACCGCTATATCACCGGCCGCTACCTGCCCGACAAGGCCATTGATTTGATCGATGAAGCGGCTTCTCGAATCCGGATCGAGATCGACAGCCTCCCCGAGGAGATCGACGAGTTCGAGCGGAGGATCCTTCAGATCGAGATCGAGCGACAGGCCCTCAAAAAGGAAAAGGACCGGAGCTCGAAGGAGAAGCTCGAGAAGCTCAGCAAGGAGCTGGCCGACCTGAAGGAAAAAAGCGGCGGCCTGAAGGCCCAATGGCAAAAGGAAAAAGATCTGATCGATGCCGCCAAAAAACTCAAGGAACGGCAGGATGCGTTGAAGATCGAAGAGCAGAATGCCGAGCGGCGCGGCGAGCTGGAAAAGGTCGCCGAAATCCGCTACGGAAAATTGATCGAGGCGGGGAAGGAGTTGGAAAAGCTGAGCAGCGAACTGGCGGAGATCCAAAAGACAAAGAAGATGCTCAAGGAAGAGGTCGACGAGGAGGATGTGGCCGAAGTGATCTCGAAATGGACGGGCATCCCTGTCTCGAAGATGCTCGAAGGCGACGTGGAACGACTGATCAAAATGGAGTCCAACCTGGCCAAGCGCGTCGTCGGCCAAGATCACGCCCTGCTGGCCGTTTCCGACACGATCCGGAGGGCCAGGGTGGGGATCCAGGACGCCTCACGGCCGCTCGGGTCGTTCATCTTTATGGGACCGACGGGCGTGGGAAAGACCGAACTGGCCCGGGCGCTCGCCGGGTTTCTCTTTGATTCGGAAAAATCCATGGTCAGGCTGGACATGTCCGAATACATGGAAAAGCACACGGTCTCCCGTCTGATCGGGGCGCCCCCGGGCTACGTGGGATATGAAGAGGGCGGCCAGCTCACGGAAGCGATCAAGCGGCGCCCGTACTCCATCATCCTCCTGGATGAGATCGAAAAAGCCCATCCCGACGTTTTCAACATCCTGCTCCAGATCCTGGACGACGGCCGGCTGACCGACGGGAAAGGCCGGACCATCGATTTCAAGAACTCGCTGATCATCATGACCTCCAACCTGGGCAGCCAGGTCATCAAGGAGTTCGGCCAGGATTATGAGGTGATGGAACGGGAAGTGAAGAAGATCCTGGAGAGCCATTTCCGGCCCGAATTCCTCAACCGCATCGATGAAGTCGTCATCTTTAAATCGCTGTCCAAAGCCTCCATTCTCAAGATCGTGGATCTGCAGATCGACCTGCTGAGGAAGAGGCTCGAAGAGCGGAAAATCGGGGTCGACATCAGTCGGAGGGCTATGGATCTGCTGGCGGACAAGGGATATGACCCGATCTACGGGGCCAGGCCTCTCAAAAGGACCATCCAGCAAGACATCCAGAATCCGCTGGCCATGAAAATATTATCCGGAGAATTCAAGGACGGAGATACCGTCAAGATCGACGCGGACTCCAGGGGCGGCTTTCTCTTTGCCAAATAAGGGCTGGAAATGCGGCCGCGCCCGCGACGGCCGGAACTAAGAATTTGACAAGTCGGCGAAAATCCTGTAAACAAAAGTAATCACTCATATGCAGGAAGGAGGTCAATATGAAAAAATTTGTAACGGGCCTTTTAGCCGTTGCCCTGCTCAGCACTCTGTCTCTCGCCAACGGATTGAACCTCAACAGCCTCGGCTCGCGCGCCTTGGCCATGGGAGGGGCGTTTGTCGGCCTGGCTGATGATTTCAGCGCCATCTACTGGAATCCCGCCGGATTGGCCAGTTTCAAGACGAAATCCTTCGGGTTTTACGGAACGGATATCATTCCCTCGAGCACCTACAAATTGATCGTCCCCCCGCCCTTTGGACCGGGCCAGGTGATTGATGCAAAATCAAAGACCAAGCATTATCTGGGAGGCATGGCGGCTTATATCCATCCGATCACGGAAAACGTGGTCGCCGCGATCGGGATCTATACTCCGTCAGGCCTTGGATCAAATTGGCCCGGCGAGCAGCTGGCCTTTATCTCCGGCAATGTGGCCACGATCGAATGGTCGAGCAAGGTCGGGTTGTTCACGATTGCCCCCACGTTGGCCGTCAAGGTCAACGACATGCTCTCCCTCGGTGCCTCCATCAACGTTAATTATGGAATATTTGACATCAGTATGTATGCGGGCAAAACTATGCTTCCCGCTCCCTACTCCATAGAATTCGACCTCGGCCAATATGAAGAAAGTGAGACCGGATGGGGATTGGGAGCCACCTTCGGCGTACTCTTCAAGCCCCATGAAATGTTCAGCCTGGGAGCCACGTTCCGGACGGCCAGCACGGTAAAGTTCAGCGGCGAAGCGAAGATGTCGAACTTGGTCCTGATCGGTCAACCCGGAAGCTCGGAAATGGAACGGAATGTCACTTGGCCGGAGTGGCTGGCCGTCGGCGCCGCCTTCTACCCCATAGACAACCTGACCATTACGGCGGATATGCAGTATACCCATTGGAAAAGGATCGATGTGATCAAAACCGATTATACAAATTCAATCTGGAACTTGTTGATGACGGCCGGCAGCAAGGACACCATGCCCATGCATTGGGAGGATGCCTATCAAATCCGTTTCGGTGCAGAATATAAGGCCAGCGAGACGTTGGCCTTCCGGGCGGGCTATTACCTGGATCCTTCGCCGGCCCCGGACAAGACGATGAATATCCTGCTTCCCAACTATGATTTCAATGTGTTGACACTCGGGCTCGGCTACAACCTGAACGGGCTCCAGATCGACCTCGGCTTCGAATACCTGATGGGGAAGGACAGGAACATTGATTTCGCGAAAACCTACAATGATCCTCAGAATCCCTTCTTTAACAAGGAATTTGAGGATGCGATGCCCGGCAACTACACGATGAAGATTATCGCTCCGAACATCTCCATCAGCTACAAGTTTTAAACGGATCCATAGACCGAACGTTTTCTCAAGGGATCTTGCCAAGAAAAGAAGTTCGCAATCCCACCTTCTTCCTTGGCTCAAGGGGCGGAGGGATATTTTTTGCGCGCCGCGGGGGTCTTGATTAAAATAATTAGCCGGGAAAAGGCAACGCTTTATTCCTGGCCAAGGCTCTTCTTTTTTGAGGGATAAAATGAGAATCCGCAAAGCCCTGATTCCGGCCGCCGGCTTGGGCACGAGGTTTCTTCCCGCCACCAAAGCCCTGCCTAAAGAAATGCTCGCCGTCATCGACAAGCCCGTGATCCAATATGCCGTCGAGGAGGCGGCCGGCTCCGGGATCGAGAGCATCGGCATTATCACCAGCCGCCGGAAAGCCATCATGGAAGAGCATTTTCGCCCTTCTCCGGAATTGGCGGGCGTTTTGACGGAGAAAGGCAAATCCGAGTTATTAAAAGAGGTGGAGGGAATCCCCCGCCTGGCCGCACTGTCGTTCATCCTTCAACCCGAGCCGCTGGGGCTCGGGCATGCCGTTCTCATGGGAAAAGAATTTGTCGGGGAGGAGCCATTTGCCGTCCTCAATCCTGATACGATCTATGATTGCCCGATCCCCTGCCTAAAGCAGCTCATGGATGTTTATGAGGAGAAAAGAACCCCCGTCATCGTTCTTGGCAGGATCGATGCGGAAGGAACAAAAAAATACGGCGTCGTCAAAGCCCGCCAGGTCTCCGACCGGGTGTTCCAGGTTTTAGATGTGGCGGAAAAGCCGGGGCCTGAGAAGGCCTTTTCTGATTTGGCCGTCCTGGGGCGCTATGTTTTTGAGCCGGATATTTTCGAGGCCCTCCGAAAGATCCCGCACGGCCGGAGCGGCGAGATTCAACTCACGGACGCCATAAAAAGCCTGATCGAGACCCAGGCCGTTTATGGCGTGCTTTTTGAGGGCCGCCGGTATGATGCCGGAGACAAGTTCGGCTACATCGAGGCCACCATCAACTTCGCCCTGAAGCGGCCCGAATTCCGCTCCCGCCTCCTGGAATTGCTGAACTCCCTGAACCTGAAAGACGAATAGGAACGGGGTCAAAGCTACTTTTTGCGTACCTTCAGGCAGGGATTTTGAATTCTCCGTAAAAAGTAGCTTTTACCCCTTAGGTATTCGAAAG
>JAPKZH010000220.1 GCA_026393905.1 Candidatus Aminicenantota bacterium | reverse complement strand
GATCATCCGACCTGCGCAGCAGAAAACGAAATTCTTATTATACGTGCGAGGGAGTATGCTTTTAGGGTTTAGGGAGCAGCGATCTCAAGCGATCGCAAAAAGCAAAATCCTATCGTTGCCAAAGCCGAAAGGAAAGGAGATCTCGGTGAGACGCCTGTGGATTTATCTTGCCGTTGGCTGTGCCCTGGGTTGGCCGCTGATCGCCCAGGAGGTCAAACCGGCTCCTCAGCCTGAACAGGATCCCTATCTATGGCTTGAAGAGATCACGGGGGAAAAGGCCCTGGCATGGGTTAAAGACCGTAACGCCGAGTCCGTAAAAGAGCTAGCCGAAACCCCCGGCTTCGAGCAGTTGATGGCCGGTATCTTGAAGATTGGGGGCTCGACGGAGCGCATCCCCTCTGTCTATAAGAAGGGGCCTTATTATTACAATTTTTGGACGGACGCCCAGCATCCCCGCGGCATCTGGCGCCGCACCACGCTCGAGGAGTACCGAAAAGCGGACCCGAAATGGGATTTGCTCCTCGACCTCGACGCCCTGGGCAGGACGGAGAAGGAAAGTTGGGTCTGGAAAGGGGAGCAGATCCTTAAGGCCAACGGATACCGGCACGCGCTGGTCTACATCTCCCGGGGCGGCTCCGACGCCAGGGTTGTGCGGGAGTTCGATCTGATTACCCACGCCTTTGTCGAGGGAGGTTTCAATCTCCCGGAAGCCAAGAGCGACTTGTCCTGGGTCGACAAGGACACCGTCTACATCTCGACGGACTTCGGCCCGGGATCCCTGACCGCCTCCGGATATCCCCGCATCGTCAAGTTGTGGAAACGCGGCACGCCGCTCTCCGCTGCCGAAGTGATCTATGAGGGCAAGGCCACAGATAATTTCGTCCACGCCGTCTTCAACGAGACGGCGGGCTTCGAACGCCACTTCGTCATTCGGACGATTGACGCGCAAAAGACCGAGATGCTCCTGCGGACCAAGGATGGGAAGCTCGAGAAGATGGACTTGCCCGAAGACGCTAGGGCGGCGCCGCACCGAGAGTGGCTGACCATCCAGCTTCGCAGCCCTTGGACCGTTGAAGGAAGAACCTACGCCGCCGGCTCCCTGCTCGTGGCCCGCTTCGACGATTACGTGAAGGGACGGCGTGAGCTCACGGTGCTCTTCGAGCCCAGCTCCCGGGCCTCCCTCGCCCACTTCACCTGGACACGCCACCATCTGGTCCTGAACGTTCTCGAGGACGTGAAGAATACTCTCACGGTCCTGACACCGGGCCCGGCTGGCTGGAGCCGCGAGATACTGGCCGGCGCGCAGGGCCTTGCTACTGTGTCAGCCAGCGGAGTGGACCCGGACGAGAGCGACGACTTCTTCATGACCGTCACCGGCTTCCTCACTCCCACGACCTTGCTATATGGCACAATCGGGAAAGCGCCGACGAAGCTCAAGGAACTACCGTCTTTTTTCGACGCAACCGGGCTGGAGGTGAGCCAACATTTCGCCACTAGCAAGGATGGGACAAAGGTCCCATACTTTCAGGTCGGTCCGGCGAGCCTGAAGCTCGACGGCGCCAATCCTACCCTGCTTTTCGGCTACGGCGGCTTTGGGGTCTCCCAGACGCCTCGCTACACGCCGGCCGTAGGCTGGGCATGGCTAAGACAGGGAGGAGTCTATGTGGTGGCCAATATCCGTGGCGGCGGGGAGTATGGCCCCGGCTGGCACCAAGCCGCTTTGAAGGAGAAGCGCCACCGCGCCTATGAGGACTTCGCCGCTGTGGCTGAGGACCTCATTGCCCGCAAGGTCACCTCGCCGAAACACTTAGGCGCCGAGGGCATCAGCAATGGCGGCCTACTTGTGGGCAACATGATTACCCATTACCCGCAGCTTTTCGGAGCCGTAATCTGCCGGGCGGCCCTGCTGGACATGAGAAGATACTCCAAGCTGTCCGCTGGAGCTTTATGGATATCCGAGTACGGCGACCCCGACAAGCCTGAGGAGTGGGCCTTCATGCGGACCTTTTCCCCGTACCATAACTTGAGGGCAGACGCTAAGTACCCGCCTGTGCTTTTCATCACATCCGCCCGCGACGAGCGAGTCCACCCCGGGCACTCCCGGAAGATGATGGCCAAGATGAAAGACCTGGGCTGCGATGTCCGCTACTACGAGAGCATCGAGGGGGGCCACTCCCGCGCCGCCGACAGCCTCCAAGCCGCCTATATGGCCGCCCTCGGGTGGACTTTTCTATGGCAGAAGCTGAAATAGGATGACCTGCCTCCAACGAACATACGAGCGCTTGAGTGAGGCTTTCGATCTTGTAGACTTGCCCCTGTTTTGCCCCTTCATTTCGCAGGGGATGAGGTCCTAAAAAGGAGTCCTAAGAGTGGCACAAATGTGGCACAAGCGTGATTTTACATAGCCGCAATATTAGATTTATCAACTAGATATCTCGGGACACCATTGGACTCCGGATCCAAATCAGCCGATTCTCCTAACCTTCTGAAAACAAAGTAATAGTCAATCTTATCAGCAATTTGCAAATTATCTCTAGGTATGTGCAGGTATACCAAAGTATACGAAAGTATACCTAGGATGGTCACAATTTGGTCACAATCTAGAAGACGGTTACTATTACCAAATCATATTACCCTCTCGGCTCGTTGTATAGATATGTCATTTCAAACGGCCGCTTGAGTTGCGACCATTTTTTCGTTCCTTATGGCTGGAAGAGTGATTCGGCTTCCCGCTTGATACCGGCGTGGAAGGCCAGGCCCCAGACCGGGGTCGAACGATGGCAAAACAATTCCTTGGAGCCTAAAACCCAACATCGGGAAAAAAGTGGGGACGTCCCCACTTTTTATCGCCGGGCAACTTTTATATGCCCTCTCTCGCGTCGCTCTTCATTATCGTGGAAATTGACCCTGGCTAGCCGTGGCCTATCAAAGACGAAGGATTCAGGATAGAAATCTCATCATAATTTTCGGGCGCTCTAGCCCCGTGCACCTCAGAATTTCAAAACCCTATCTTTCTTCTCGCCCGTGTAGGGGCGGGTGCCATCAGCTGTCGGATCGCCTCGATTCAGTCTTATGAATTGATAAGGGATCGCGGCTCATCGGTCTTTCCGTACCCTTGCGTTTCCCCTGGCCTCCGCTGAGCGTCAACGCCGGATGACGAATCCCAGCCGGATTC
>JAPKZH010000164.1 GCA_026393905.1 Candidatus Aminicenantota bacterium | reverse complement strand
GAATGTTCTGTTGACGAACAGGGTCTTGAAGAATTTCGGCATCCGTGTCGCGCTGCTCGTCTCGCCGGCTATTTTGATGTTCGGAGTCGGCTCGCTGTTTTTCGTCCCGTGGGCCGGCATCATGGCCTGGGCCGTGCTGGTCAAGGGGGCGGACAAAAGTTTGACTCACACCTTCAGCCAAGCCACCCGGGAACTTCTCTATATTCCGATTCCTCCCGATATCAAGTACAAGGCCAAGGTGTTCATCGATATGTTTATTAATAAGCTTGCGGACGCCCTAGCCGGAATCCTTCTGTTGATATTGGCGGCATTTGGATTTGCTTTGAAGAAGGAGATCAATCCCGATTCTATGCGGTCCCTGAAGGCCATCGGTGTTCTTACCGTGGCCTTTATTCTCCTCTGGATTTTTCTTGTTCTGTTGATCATCAAGGAATATGTGGGGATCGTCAAGAAGAACCTGAGGGTCAAATGGCCGGACGCCGACAAGTTCGTGGCTGAAAAGATCGATGTCGATATGACCAAGCTGGTCTTTGACACGCTCGAGAGCCGGCAGCGCAGCTCCGTCCTCTATGCTATGAACCTGTACGACCTGATCAAGAATGAAAAGCTCAGTCCGGAGCTCAAGAAGATTCTCGCCTACAAGTCTGCCGAAGTGCAGGCCTGCTCACTGGACACGCTCCTGGAACTGGATGGAGAAGCGCTTGTCCCGGCCCTCGACGACTCTATCGAGGAGGAAAGCCTCGATGCGGAAATCCGGGAGATCATGTCCATGGACGTCTACCAGGAGCTGATGAAAGAGCATATCGACAAAGTGACCAGCGGGGTGAGCGCGGAGCAGGAGGTCTCCCAGATGGAGGTGGCCAAGATCCTCGGCATCATGGATCCCGCATCGCCCCTCATCCAGAACCTGGCCAAGCTCCTGAAGCATGAGTCTTCGGAAGTCGTTCGGTACGCTCTGGAGAGCGCCGGAAAACAGAAAAAGCGGGAGTTCGTTCCTCTCATCGTCCCCCATCTGACAAGACCGGCCCTCCGCGAGGCGGCCGTTCAAACGCTCATCGCCTACGGCGGCGCGATCACCGGGACTTTGCGGGACTATCTGGCGGACCCGGACGTGGACATCGTCATCCGAAAGGCCATCCCGGATATCCTGGCCCGGATCGGGCATCAAAGAGCGGCCGACCTGCTGGCGACGGAACTGCCGAAGGGCCGCAAGGATGTCGAAGCCGAGATGATCGAGGCCATGTGCAAGATGAAATCCCTCCATCCGCGGGTCGAATTTCGGGACAGGGAGATCCTGCCCCAGATCCGCCGGCTGATCAAAAAAGGCTACCTCCTTCTCATGGAGTTCCACGATCTCAATAAGGACAAGCAGCGGGCCGTCCTGGCCGAGGACCTGGAGAAAAATTTCGGCCGGGAGCTCAAGCAGATTTTTGAGCTGTTGAGCCTGGTCTATGCCCATGACGATATGATCCGGGCCTACCAGAACATCTGTTCCGGGTCGAGGAAATCCATCGATTATTCCATCGAGCTCCTGGACAACATGCTCAAGAAGGAGATCAAGGAGGCGCTGCTGCCGCTGATCGACGACATCCCCCTCGAAGGCAAAGCCCGGAGCGCTAAAAGGTTCCTCAAGGCCCTGGAGAAGTCGGAAGAGTCTTGAAATGGACCTGTCTCTAGAGATATAATCCTTACCAGGAACGGGATCGGATGCCGACGCTG
>JAPKZH010000626.1 GCA_026393905.1 Candidatus Aminicenantota bacterium | reverse complement strand
ATCGGCGAGGTTGCTCGAATCATCTCTTCGGGGGTGGGTACGCCCGGCACGGTCTTGGCCTTTTGCTCGCATGAATTTCTGGAGACCTACCGGTCTGCGGACTTGATCATCAGCAAGGGTCAGGGAAATTTTGAGGCGCTCTCCGACGAGGACCGGCCCATTTTTTTTCTTTTAAAGATCAAATGCGATGTCGTCGCCCGACATCTCGGCAGGAACAAAGGCGACATCGTCTTGATGTCGTCCAAGGCCGCACGATCGACACGACCAGGATGATTCGAAAAAGCACGTTTTGGATTGTCGTCGCTGCCGTGCTCCTCTTTGCCTTCGACCAAGCCCAGGCTCGGACGATCAACGTCCCGAACGATTTCTTGTCCATCAGGCTCGCCGTCGACGCGGCCCGGGACGGCGACGTGATCGAGGTCGAAGACGGATTTTATTTTGAAAAAAATATCATCCTTGCCAAGGCCGTTGTCGTCCGCTCAAAAAATCTGTTCGGCGCTGTCATCTACGGATCGGCCGAGGCCGAAGCTTCGATCTTCATCGTCCGGGGCGCGGCCGAGATCGAAGGATTTATCCTCAAGAATTCCTATTGTGGAATTCTTCAGCGCGACAGCCCCGACGTCGCCTGGCGGGGGCACGATTTGGCCCTCGTCAACCTGCTCTTCGGGATTTCGATCAACGACCGGGAAACGAATCTCGGGCAGGCGGTACTGTTCAATATCATCGCGGATCATTGCCGGACCGCCTTCAGCACGAATGATGCCCGTGGACTGGAGGTCAGAAACAGCCTGATTGCCGGCGCCGTGGAGGGCTTTGCCGCGTTCGATCATCTGTCCTTTCGGATCGATGACATCATGGGCCTGGATTGTGAGAGCCTGGTTAGTCAAAGCACAATAGCGCTCAAGCCGCCGGCGACGAACAAAATCGGCCTCGGCAAAAATATCTTCAGCTTTGGCGGGGCGCGATTGACAGCGGATATCAGAAAAATCGAAGAGATGATAGGCCGCCTGTTCCTGACTTCCGGATCTGCGGGCTTCGGAAGAGCAAGGGCCCAACAGTCAAGAATGGCGTTTTTGAAGAATCTCCTGGGCGATCTTTGCCTGAAGAGCGGTGAAGCTGCCCGCGCCGCCGACTATTATCGAGAAACCCTCCGCTTGGCAGGGCCGATCAATTCTGAGGAACTGCTTTGGCGTGCCCATTGTGGGCTGGCCCGGGTTTCGGAACTCCAAGCGAAACTGCTTCAGTCCGTGGAGGACTACAAGAAAACCATCGTTGTCATCGAAAAAGTCAGCCTCAGCTTCCCTCTTCATATCCTCCGCTCCGCATTCCGGAAGGACAAGATCGGCATCTATGAAAGCCTGATTCACGGGCTCCTCCAGATGCATCAGAAAGAGCCGACCAAGGGCTATGATCGGGAGGCGTTCCTCTATGCGGAAAAATCCAAGGCCATGGGTCTCCACACCTTTCTCCAGGAGTCCGAGCTCGATGCGGAAAAACAAGAAGACGGCGCTCTCCGGGAGGGCTACCAAAGGATCGGCCGAAACATCACCCGGATTCAAATCGAGCTTCAAAACCCCGCCCTATCAGCCGAGCGGCGCATGGCACTCCTCCAGGCGCTCGACAAGGGGGACGATGAGGTGAGGAACTTTTTATTCCAGACGCGCCGGAAAAATCCTAAATATTCCGAAATCGATTATGCCCAGCCTTCGAGCTTCGAGAGCGTTAGACAAAAACTCGTCAGGGCCGACACGGCCCTGCTCGAATTCGTGATCGGCGAACAGAGGTCTTTCGCCTTCCTTGTGACACGGGACGCTTTCGCGGTGGCCGGGCTGCCCTCGGAAAAGGAATTGACGCCCCTGATCGACAACTACTTGAAATTCCTGACGTTGAAGGAATCGGGGCGGTTTAGGGGAGAGAAAGGCGGACAGAAGCTCTTCAGCCTGTTGATCGCTCCCTTCCAAAAACATCTAGGAACGACTATCAAGACCCTGATGATCGTCCCCGATGGGCCGCTCGATTATCTGCCCTTCGAGTCGCTCATCGAGGGGGAGGGAAAGCCCCGCTTTTTGATCGAAAAATATGAAATCCTCTACGGAGCCTCCGCCTCCTGTCTGATCGCGTTGGGAGAGCGGCCTAGGAAATCCACAGCGCCCATGGATTTCCTGGGCGTGGCCAACCCCTATCCGGGGAGCGCTTACGGCCTGTCCCTGGACCAAAAGTATCAGTTTCCTCGGCTTCCTTACGCTCGCCGGGAGATCCGGACCATCAAGAATTTCTTCAAGCCGGAACGAACCTCGCTTCTCATGGGCCGGGCGGCCGAAGAAAAGAAATTCAAGGAGCTTCGGCTGGCCGATTACCGCATCATCCATCTGGCCGCCCACGGCGTCATCGATGACCGGAACTGGTGGCGGTCGGCAATGCTTCTCCTCAAGGATCCCGGGAACGTGGAAGACGGGTTCCTCCAATCCACGGAAATCTATCTCCTGCGCTTCAGCCCGGATCTTCTGGTCCTGTCGGGCTGTCAAACGGGCATCGGAACGCTGGAGAAGGGGGAAGGGATCAACGGCATGTCCTCGGCGTTTTTCTACGCCGGAGCCCGGTCGATTCTGCTCAGCCTCTGGAGCATCAATGACAAAGCGACGGCCATGTTCATGGAATATTTCTACCGTCGTCTGACGGGAGGAAAGCCCGCCGCTGAGGCCTTAAGACTGGCTAAGATGCAGATGCTGAGGTCCCGCTATGCCCACCCCTTCTATTGGGCGGCCTTTGTCTTGAACGGTCGTTGAACCGGGCTATTCGATCACGAAATATCGCTGGCCGGAATCGATCTTGAGGTTCAGGTCGTCATAGGCCGTGACTGACCAGAGGTAGGGCTTGCCCCTGACCATTTTTTGCCGGAGGTCGGAGGGCACATCAAAGGAATTCCGTTTAATGTCGTCTCGACGAACGATCGTCTGGAGGTCATCATCAGTCAAGGCAAACGTGTAGGAGTCGGCCTTTCGAACCGGCGTCCATTTGAAGACGGACGGAGCTTCGGAGATCCGTCCTTCCGGTTCGATCAAGCGGAGATTGGGCATCTCCCCGCTCCTGAGGACATCCGTTTGGGTGGGCTGGAAAAGGACAAAATAGGCTGCGGCCAGAAGGCCTGCGACGACCAGGAGTCCTGCCGCCATCCGGGCCGGCCGGGCCCATGCCCGTCCCGGCCGAGCCGCTTTTTTTTGCGTCTTGAGTTCCCTCAAGCTCTGCCTGGCCAGTCGGGAAAATTCGGCTTCCTGGTTTTGGATTTCTTTGCCGACCTGCTTCAGGAGATCGAATCGCGCCCCGCAGGCCCGGCAGTCGAGGATATGATCGATGAACGCTTCGCGCTCATCGGCCCCGGCTTCACCCATAAAAACCCTGGCGAACATGTCCCGGTCAGGACATGGCGTTCTTGATGAGTTTCTCATTGGTTCCCTCTTTCAAAAGGCTTCCCGAAGGATCTTCCCCCGCCTTCAGCTTTTCCTTGAGGTCCTGGAGACCTCTGTAAAACAAGTGCCGGACTTTATGATGCGTCCAGTTGAGAAAATCGGCCATCTCGTCGAAATCCATGCCGGCCAGGTGCAGCTTGAGAATGGTGCGGCGTTTCGGCGGCAGGGAATCGACGATTTTCTCCAGGACCATCTTTAAATCATCTTTGTCGATGCCCGATTCATGTCCGCCCACCTCCCCGGACGCGGAATGGCCGGACTCTGCCGATTCGAAATAATCTTTCAGGGAGAGCTTTTCGAGCCGGGTTTCCATGATGTCCAGGGCGGTCGTGTAAACGACCTTCCATAGATAAGACTTGATATTGTCGATTTTCTTCCCATTGGAGACCATTCTCCAGATCTTCAGCTTCACTTCCTGTTCGATGTCCTCGCGGTCTCCTCCGTCCAGATCGGGGAATTTTTTGTGGACGATCGAATGGACGGAACCGGTGACTTCTTTGAGAAATTGCTTGGTTTTGACCAGTTCGTCCAGCTCCATAGGCGCCAAAGCTCCCTGCTTAAAGTACCAAGAATTTTAAAAAAAAGCCACGATTTTTTCAAGAGGCATGTTTTTTTCCCGCTATTTAAAGGTTTTTTTGAAAAAAGTGGGACAAAAATCTCAATTTTTGGGTCTGTATTAATATCAGGGAGCCTTTGAAGGCCGAGGGGCTCTCGCCCGCAAGACAGCTTTTGCCGAATCCCCAACTTAACACCCGAGGGGGGGTGTGTTTTTCCAGGATTCTCGCAAATCGTCGAAAATGATTGAGACTTGACGCTGCAAATTGTAAAATAGGACGAACAGGAGGGTCCATAATCATGAACGATTTCCGCAACAACGCTCTCGGCAAGCCTGTGCCGGACGGTCTTTCCCGCAGACATTTTATGAAATATCTGCTGGCGGGCTCGGCGCTCTCAGTGACGGCGCTCCATGAATTGAACGCCGGGATCTATCAAAGCATCGCGTCCTTGAACCAGAAATATGTCGAGGACAACTCCCCGGACGGCGCCTATTGGGACGCGCTGCGCCAATATTATCTGTTTGAGGACAAGCTGATCATGATGAACAACGGCACGGTCGGGCCGATGCCCAAGCCTGTCTTCAACACCCTGATGAAATATTTCCGGACACAGGTCAGCAACCCCTTCGATGTCTATAACTTTCTCCCGGCCAAGAAGGAGGAGGTTCGGACGAAGCTGGCCGATTTCATCCAGGCCTCACCCGACGAGGTCTCTCTGACCAGCAATACCACCGAAGGCCTGAATTTCGTCATCAATGGCCTGGATCTCAAGGTGGGGGATGAGGTCCTGGTCTCTAACATGGAGCATCCCGGAGCGATTAGCCCCTGGAGGCTCAAGGCCAAGCGCTACGGCGTGGTCATCAAGGAACTCCCGATCGGCCTTCCCCCGAAAAGCACGGAGGAAATCGTCAAAACCTTTGCCGCGGCCATCACACCCCGGACAAAGATCATCAGCGTCGGCCATACCGTTTATATCTCGGGCCTCATCACGCCCATCAAGGAGCTGAGCAAGATGGCCCATGAAAAGGGCGTCCTTGTCCTGGCCGACAGCGCCCACGGGCTCGGCATGATCAGCCTCAACATGAAGGAGCTGGGCTGTGATTTCTTCGCCTCCAGCCCCTACAAGTGGCTGGGAGCGCCGACGGGCATCGGGCTGCTTTACGTGAGCAAAGGAGTTCAGGACAAGCTCTGGCCGACCGTCGTCTCTTCAGGCTGGGACACGACGGCGAGCGCCCGCAAGTATGACCCGCAGGGCCAGCGAGCGGACGCCATGGTCTATGCCTTGGGCGAGGCCATCGATTTTATCAATCATATCGGCAAGGTGAAAGTCGAGAAAAGAATCAAGACCCTGGCCGCGTATCTCAAGCAGGGTCTGAGCAAGATCCCCGGCGCAAAGATCAACACGCCTTTCGACCCCTACCTAAGCGCGGGGTTGACCGCGTTTTCCGTGGAGGGCGTCGAGAACTCGAAGATCGTGGATTATGTCCGGGACAAGTACAACCTGGTCGTGCGGACGATCGGCGGCAAAGAAATGGCGGCCGTAAGGGTCTCCACGCCCATTTATATCTCTTTTAAGGAAATCGACATGTTCCTGGAGGGCGTGAACCAGCTCGTCCGGCACAAAGCTTAATCGATCAAGAATCTCGCTCTCTTCCATTTCCTGTGGGAAAATTGTCCGGGAAACGATCCGGAGACGGCCTCGCTCCCCATCCGGGTTTTTCACGCCGTTCCCGAGCCCTCCATGGTCGCTTCGGCCGTCTCCGGATCGTTTCCCCTTTTTATCCAAACGAAACGGAAGATATCGATTTTTTATTATGGCATGGCCCGGCAATTTCCTCGGTGACCCGATCAGATCGCTTATTCAAAAAAACCGGCGCCGTGTCGCTTCAAAAAATTGGAGGTGGGCATGAAGTCCAGATTTATTACAACCCTTTTCGTTTCG
>JAPKZH010000030.1 GCA_026393905.1 Candidatus Aminicenantota bacterium | reverse complement strand
TCTTGATTCGGGGGATGTCTTTATAGGCGATCTAAGACCAGAAAATCAGGTCATGGAGGATGATATTACATCAAAAACTAGTTGGCTTAAACTCAAAAAACTTGGTGTAAAACGGATAAATCCGGGACATGGTTATTCTTTTGAGCTATAGAAGAGTAAAAAGTTAGGGCATGAACGTTCAGTCGGGCAGCCAGCTCCTGATCCGCCGGGCGGCCTGGCCGGCCGTGGGCGGGTCGTAATTCGTCAGGACGATCACGATGTAGCCGCGGCGCGGGTCCCACTCGACGTAGGAGTTGATGCCCGGCGCCCCTCCGGCGATTCCCAGGCCGTTGGCGATATCGGGGAGGAAGATTTTCCCTTCCTTCAAGGCCATCCCGTACTTCAGCATGTCCTGGGCGGTCGAATAGCCGCCCCCGGCCGAACTTCCCCGCCCGGGCAATGTTGCGTGGTTGAGAACGCGGGCGCCGCCCGACTGTCCTTCCCGAGTATAGCCCAGGGCCAGATTGGGAATGCCTGCATCCCGGGCGTATGAATCCGTGTCCAGCATGCCGCACGGTTTAAAGATATTTTCCCGGACGTAGGAGTAATAATCCATACCCGAGGCCTTTTCGATGATAGCCCCCAGGACGATGTAGCCGCCGTTAGAATACCGGTTATTGGTCCCCGGCTCGAACTCGAGCGGCAGGTCGGCGAACAGCGGCAGGTAATCCTGGAGCGTCCGGATTTTGTCCTTGGGCGTCGCGTCGTAGCGGCGGCCGAAGAAATCGCCGATACCCGAGGTCATGTCGAGCAAATGACGGATGGTGACCTTTTC
The DNA here is from genome assembly GCA_026393905.1 of Candidatus Aminicenantota bacterium. Taxonomy (GTDB): domain Bacteria; phylum Acidobacteriota; class Aminicenantia; order Aminicenantales; family UBA4085; genus JAPKZH01. The sequence continues at coordinate 992 of JAPKZH010000030.1, read as the reverse complement.
CGCGGCTTGCCGATTGGGATAGTCCGGCAGGAACTTTCCGATCGGGTCGTCGAGCCCCAGCTTGCCCTTTTTCTCCAGTTGGTGGATGGCGGCGCGGGTGAAGATCTTGTTGATCGAGCCGAGGTTGAACTTGGTGTCCTTGCGGTTTGGGATCTTTTTATCCCGGTCGGCAAAGCCGTAGGCCTCGTGGAACAGCACCTGGCCGTTCTTGGCCACGAGAACGACGCCGGAGAATTCGTCTGCTTGGGTCTGCGCTTCGATAAAGGTCCGGACGGCGGCGGTCAATTCCTGGTCATCGGCCTTGGGATCGGGGATGATGAGATTGTCGGGGTCGTCGACGGCCTCGAAGAAGATATACAAAAGCTTATGCGGCGGCTCTTTTTCGACACGGACCCTTAGAAGGAAATTCTGGCCGTTGCCGGCCTGGGCCAGGGCGAATGTTTCGGCGGGCCGCTCAGCCACGATTTTCTGCAATTGGACGGACTGGAGCCGGGCCTTCGTCGCGGCATAGCGTCCAACCCGCTGTTCGACCGAAGTTTCCTTGAGCGCGGACTCGGCATAGTGCGCCAGGAAAAATTCTCGCAGCTTGTCCGGGCTGCCGGAGTTGAAAGCGTCGAGATACGCCTTCAGTCGGGCCGTGGCCGGCGGGCCTGCCGGGTTTGAGCCCTGGGCGGCGGCGCCGGCATTGAGGATGGCCGCAAGAACAACCAATAGGGCGATAATCAAATATCCTCTGCGCATGGATTCTCCTCCTTGATCCACCATGGGGTCCGCGGCTTTTCCGAGGAGAGCCCCGGTCACCTCGGCCGATTTCATTCTTCGCATGAGTAATAACGTCCGGTTGGGACATCTCGTTTCAACGGATTCCGCTGCGCAGACCGGGCAAAACCCCAATTCACGCTTTCTTCCCGCTGTCCGGCATAAGAGAAAAAATCGGCGTTGTTTTCAGGAAAATTTCATTATTCGCGGTCTACCGGATCAGGTGGAACGCC
>JAPKZH010000463.1 GCA_026393905.1 Candidatus Aminicenantota bacterium | reverse complement strand
AGGTGGTCGCGGCCGATGACGATCGGCGCGCTCACCTCGCCGGTCCGCACCAGCGCGTTGAATGCGAGGCCGGCCTTCGCCCGCTCGCCGTAGCCCAGCCAGCAGATCCGCGCCGGCAGCCCCTGGAACTTGACCTGTTTCTGCGCTTTTCGAATCCACCGTTCCAGCCCATCGTCCTCGGGAAATTCTTTGAGCACGGCTTCGTCCGTGACGTAGATATCCTGGGGCTTTCCCGAAAGCGCCGCCCAGCGGAACGGGCCTTTTCCCAAGCAGAACAACGGCCGGATGTATTCTTGGACAAATCCCGGAATGTCAAAGGCGTTCGAAACGCCACCTTTTTGAGCCTGGCCGCGCAAGTTGTTCCCGTAATCAAAAGCCCTGGCTCCTCTCCTCCGGAGCTCGAGCATAGCCTGGACATGAACGGCCATAGATTCATAAGCTCTCTTGATATAATCCTCAGGGTTTTCGCGCCTGAGCTTGAGCGCCTCTTCATAGGCCAGGCCGTGGGGAATATAGCCGTTGAGCTCATCATGGGCGGAGGTCTGGTCTGTCAGCACGTCCGGCGTAATGCCGCGCCTGACGAATTCGGGCAGCACGTCGGCGGCATTGCCCAGCAGGGCGATGGACAGAGGCTTCCCCTTCTTCTGGGCTTCAAAGGCCAGTTCGAGGGCATCATCCAAACGGGAGGCCATGGTGTCGACATAGCGGGTGTCCAGCCGCCTCTGGATTCTGTGTTGATCCACTTCAACGATGATGGCCACTCCGTCGTTCATGGTCACGGCCAGGGGCTGGGCTCCGCCCATGCCGCCAAGGCCGGCCGATAGGACGAGCTTCCCCTTCAGGCTCCCGCCGAAATGCCTGCGGCCGACAGCCGCCAGCGTTTCGAATGTCCCCTGAAGGATGCCCTGCGTCCCGATATAAATCCAGCTTCCGGCCGTCATCTGACCGTACATCGTCAGACCCAAGCCCTCGAGGCGCCGGAACTCATCCCAGGTCGCCCATTTCGGGACCAAAAGAGCGTTGGCGATCAGCACGCGGGGCGCATCGGCATGGGTTTTGAAAACGGCGACCGGTTTTCCCGATTGGACGACCAACGTCTCGTCGTTGTCCAGCTTTTTGAGGCTGTCGGCAATGGCCCAAAAACAATCCCAATTGCGGGCCGCTTTGCCCGTGCCGCCGTAGACGATGAGCTCCTGCGGCTTCTCGGCGACCTCCGGGTCCAGATTATTCATCATCATCCGCAGGGCGCCCTCCTGGGACCAGCCCTTGGTGTGCAGCCTCGGGCCCCTCGGCGCCCTGATGGGTTTATAGGCTTTTGGATTGACGGACATCCGCTCCTCCTATCTTAAAAGAGCCTGATTTCCTCTGCTGAATATACCATAATCATCCTCCCGGAAAAAGCGACAAAAATTGTCAAAAATAGTAGTTGACGAATCAAGAAAAATTCCATATAAGTAAATTAGTCGCCACGCTAAGGTTTGAAAGTATAGGGAAGGGATTATTGGGCAATATCTTAATTTATAACAAGAAAGTCGAAGAAGAAGGGTTTCTTCTCAAGCTCTGCCAGAAACGCGGCTTCGTCTTCACTTCCGCCACCCTGGAAAACACCGTCGCCCTGCTGAATTCTATGCCCTTCACGACCATCCTGATAGACGCGGAGCTGGCGGACGACCGCGCCTTGAAGGAAATGCTCGATAAAACCCCCAGTCTGATCCTGACCGGCCGGGAGGAAGATGCGCTTAAAGAGACGGCCAGGCATTGGCCCGACGACCGGTTTGTGGATTATCTGGTGATCTCCCCGCGGCCCGTGGACATTACCCGGGGAGAGAGGATCGTCAAAATCGCCCAAGACTACGCGCGCCTGAAATCCGATGTGGAAAGCCTGACGCTCTCCAAGGAATCGATGGAAAAAAAATTCAAGCGGGTCTACACGGAGATTAAAGACATCGGCTCGGCCCTCTCCGAAGGCTTCATGAAACAGCTGGAAAAACGCATCGCCTTGGAAGCGCGGTATATCCGCTTTCAGAAGCTCAAGGAAAAATTCGAAAACATCCTGAAAAAGCTTTACGCCGCCAACGACGTCAATAATCTCCTGGACATCGTCTTTGACATCAAGGACCTCGTCCAGGCCGGCGGCATCTCCCTCTACGTCTTAGAAGAGAATGAGACGCTGGGCAAGTACCTCAAGCCGCTTGTCTGGGACGATGCCTTCCTCTCCCACGCCGACTTCGCCAGACATATCGCTCTCTTCCTAGCCCAGGACTTTGCCGCCACCGTCGCCCGGAAGGGAGAGGAGATCAACACGGCCAACGCCGCGGCCGATCCGGGATTCTCCGGACGCTATCAGCAGCAGCTCAAGGCGCCGCTCTACAGCATCCTCTGCACGCCGCTGAAGCATGATAAGGAAGTCATCGGCGCCATCGAAGTCTATAACAAGAGTGCGGACGACAAGGTCAGCAAGGCCGGCTTCAGCCTGGAAGACCAGCAGATCATGCGCGGGGTGTCCGAGCACATCTCCATCGCCATGACCAAGCTGAACCTCATCCAGTACGATGCCTTGACGGGACTCCTCCGGCCGGACCCCTTCTACGAAAAGGTCATCCAGAAAATCGAATCCCAAGGGAAACGCCGCCAGGAAGTCGACTCCTATGCCATGGTCATGGGCGACGTGGATTGGTTCAAGAACTACAACGACCGGAACGGGCACGAAGCCGGCAACCGCCTCCTCAGGGAATTGGCGGGCATCATGAAAACGTCGATCCGAGAAGACGACCTCCTCTGCCGCTACGGCGGCGAGGAATTTCTCTTTTTCCTGGCCGCGGTCAAGAACGTCGAAGAAGCCACGCTCCTCACGGAAAGAATCCGGAAGAACATCGAAGAGCACTATTTCGAGCATGAGGAATTCCAGCCCCGCCATAACCTCACCATGAGCTTCGGCGTCACGGTCTTCCCGCGCAAAGAGCTGACCGAGCCGGGCGCGGCCACCAAGGCCCTTCTCAAGAAAATCGCGGGCGAAGCGGACATGGCCCTGGCCGAAGCCAAGGGCAAAAGGTTCAAGAACCTTCCCTACAACGAAAACCTCATCACAAAAAACAAGGTCTGCGCGTATGTCCGGGACAAGGCGGCCGTCATGGGCAGAACCGGCGTCCTGCAGGGCCAGGAAAGAATGATCGTAGAAAAAAGAAAATCCGAACGCTATTATGCCTCCACCCTGTGCATTTACAAAGAAAACGGCGGCCATAAAGTGGCCACGACCGTCGACCTCAGCCTGGGAGGCGCAAAATTCTCTTCCGAATCCCAGTTCCCACTGGCCAAAACGCTCGACTTCTTCCTCATTCTGGGAAGCCGGGCCAATCTCCTGACAGGGGATGTGGTCTATTCCCAGAAAGTCTCCCCCCATTCCTCCTATTTTTACACCGGGGTGAAATTCAAAGATTTGTCGTCGGAAGACAGAAAGCTCCTCGAAACCTATTTTCACTTGCTGGAAAAAAAGGAAGTTCAGCCGATCTGAGGAGGCGCGGCGGCCGGGACGGCGCCCTGTCTTCAGGCCTCGAGCTCATCCACGATGGACTTCAAGTACAGCGCCGGAGGCGTGATCTTCTTGTAGAATGTGTCTTTAAGCTTCGTGGCAAAGCTCTCGAAGGCGTTGAAATCTTCTTCGTTGCTCCAGTTGTCCATGTTCAGTTTTTCCAGGATATCCTTGAGGACGAGGACATTCAAAATATCCGCCGTGTGCTTCGGCAGCGAGCAGTTTTCCTTTTCACACATCTTGACGCTGCGGAGGATGACCTTTCGCAAAACCTCCTGGCTGTTGATCAGTTCCTGTTTGATGAAAAATTGGTCTTTCGCCCCATCGACCTGCTCCAGCTTCTGATACATCTTCTTGGCGTCTTCGAGCATATGGGTGACCGCCCGAATCAGGGATTCACCGTCGAGAATCATCCGGTCGCGGTTCTGGAAAAAGCTGATTTCCCCGTTGTTGTCCGTGCGTTCCGCCCTGCGGTACCTCTCCAGGGCTTCAAAGACCGCCTGAAAATTGAGTTCTTCAAAAAGCGTTCGTTTGTCGTCGTTCTTATGTCGTGCGTGTTCCTGGGAGGCCCCCGGATTCTTGGCCTCATCGGCCTGTCTGCCTAAATCCTCGATAAATTGGCTGATCTCGGGTATCCGGAATTCCGGCTGTCCCTGCGGCGGGTCGGGCTCTTCGGGAGGAGCGGCGGGCTCAGCCTGGGCGGCGGGGTGGGGATTATTTCCATGGGATCCTTTCGGCCCGTCGGGGTCCGTCTCTAAGAGTTCCTTGATTTTTTTCAGCTTGTTCAGCTCCTGCTCCAGGTCGACGACGATCTCGTTGCTGGATTTCTCTTCCAGGCCTTCGGTCACGATCCCATATTTTTCTTTGAGCTTTGTCCTCAGCTCGGTGACTTTGACCTCGGTGGATCGGCGGAGCTCGGTCAGTTTCGAACTGAGCTCGCCGACGGCCCTCAATTCTTCCAGAGTCAAGGCCGTGAGCTTCTCGATCTCTTTCTGATAGCCTACGCCTTTTCCCAGGTGATCATCGATCTGGACCTGGAGCGTGTCCCTGACCGTTTCGAAGTCGGAGATCGCGCCCCTGTAGTCCTTTAAGGTCTCCTTTTCCTTATCGAACTCCTGCTGGATCATGGTCAATTTT
>JAPKZH010000369.1 GCA_026393905.1 Candidatus Aminicenantota bacterium | reverse complement strand
TCGTAGGTAAACAAAGACGGAACCATGGCCGCTTCGCGGGTGTCGAAGGAAAAGAACGTGCAGTTGGCCGCGCTCAATTCCTTGAGCATCTCTTCGTTCTGCGTGCGCAGAATAAAGTCGCCGGGATCAAGCTTATTCCTGGCCGCGCCTTGGCCAAAACTGTAATAATCCGTCGGGGTTCCTGACTGGCCGCCGTAGATCATGGAACTCGGGATGCCACTGGAGAAAAGAACAAAATGCTTTTGTCCCGGAACATAGCGCAAGGCTTTGGCCAAGGCCGTTAGTTTGAGGATGAAATTCTGAGCCTGGCTTTTCGCTTCCTGCCGCGCTTCCCGGATGGGCAGGTCGTCCCTCCGATCGTAGACGCCCCCGGGTTCCTCTTGGGCTCTCCGCCAATACTCCTCTTCGACATTTTCAGCCCGGCCGGTGATCCTTGAAGCGTCCAAGGACAGGAGCGCTTCCCGGACCTTCCGATGGTTGGTTGTTAGGAATTCATGAACGGAAATCCCTTTCAACATCGAATACGAAAGCAGCCCCACTTCATCAGTCGGACTGAGCTCGGTATCGATAAAATGAAGAGCCGCTTGCTTGGCGTTGCTTACGCCTTTCTGGTTGTTGAAGGCGAAATCGAAAAAGAGGAAGAACTTGCGGGTCATGACCGTAATCTTGTCGGAGGGCAGGAGGGGGGTTTGGACGATTTTCTCTTCGGGGGGCTGGGGCGGAACTTTTGAGGTTGGAGCGGCGAGAATGTGCTTCTCGAATTCCGTGATCTCTTTCTTTTGGCCGTTATCGTAAACGACAAAATCCGATTTCTGGAGGTCCTGGACCGGCTTTCCTTTCTTGTCCGTGACATAGACCTGGACCAGTTTCACAGTGACCCTTGCTTCATTCTGGATCGGCTTCTGGAGTTGGACCGCTTCCTGGGCAGCCGAGCTTGATGGAGAAGGAGGTCCCGCGATAAGGCCTAAGCCTGCAAGAAGAAGGAGAAAAGAGAATTTTCTAGTGTTCATTCTGATAATCATTCATGAAGCCTGTTTCCCCTCATATGACGAATACATTGCGCCATAGGCTCATTCCAAATAAATCTCCAAAGTCCCCAGATTTCCCTATCATTATGCCACTTCTTTGGTGATAACGCCAACGAGTCCCCGGGAACGCTATTCGAGAGTCGCATTGGGCCCATAATTCCACATCAAGAGTTGCAGCATAAATCATGCCAAGAACGGAGAGGCGTTTTAAGACGAGAAATAATTTAGAATCTGTGAGTTATGTCCAGTTTTCAGGACATCTGATCGCTTTTGTCATTATCGACTTGTCAAGAAACTTATCAACCGTTGCAAATGTGAGCATTGCAGCCAATACATATGCCCATTCTGCAGTACTTCCTACCTTCTTTTATGCAATCTCTCGTGTAGGTCCTGCAGCGCTTTCATACATGCGAGCCTCTTGGCGTGGTAATCTCGCGCCCTCTGCGCAAAAAGCCCGGATGGGGAGTAAGGCCGTCATTCGATTATTTTCCGGGCGGTTTTTCCCCTCGTGAAATGGCAGAAAGTCTTTTTCCAATGATAGCCGGGCGATTATCCGGCGGATTACTTCTTCGCGAGCGCCTTGACTTTGGCTTCGTCGCCGCCCACGGAAAGATATTTTTTGAAATACTCCCGGGCTTGGCCCGGCTCGTTCCGCTCGAGATACAGCTTTCCGATCTCAAAATACGGGATTGGAGTCTTCGGATTGAACTCGAGCGCCTTTTTGAAATAGGCGAGGGCGCTCTCCTTCTTCTCCTGTTTGGAATACAGGTAGGCCAGGGATTGACAGGCCGGCGTCGAGATTGGGTCGACCTTAACTTTGACGGCGATTTTCAAATCATCGGTTCCCGCCCCGGCCGCGTCGATCGCTGCGGCCGGCGCGTTCTCCAAACGCACGGCTTCCAGCCAGTTCTTCTCGGCATTGGCCAGGTCGCCGAGCTCATTGTAGGCACAGCCCAGATTAAAATAGCTCAAGGGATCCTTGGTGTCCAAGCGTACCGCTTGCTCGTAGAGTCTCACAGAGTTCTCGAAATCCCTCATCTTGAAGCAGACGTTTCCGACAAGGTCGTAAGCATCGCGATAATCCTGCTTCAGCTCGATGGCCCTGAGGCCGAACTTAAGGGCTTCGGGATTGAGGCCCTGGGTGTTATAAAGCTGGCCCAGGTTATAATAGATTTCCGGCGAATTTTCATAGATCTCGATGAACATCCGCAGCCAGCGAGCGGCATCCAGGATCAACCCCCCCTGGATGAGCTGCACGGCGTTGACATTGACATTATTGGCGATTTCGTCGGGATCGATCTCGAAGACATAGCGAAATCGAACATCTCGTTCCTTCAAAAAATCTTTTGATAGGGCGACCTTGGCCGCATCGTCGGGCCGTCGCCTTTTCTTCTGGGCTTGGTCCAAGAGCAGCTGCGATTGGAAATCCTGCGGGTTCAATTTGACGACCCTCTGGAAAAGCCGGGCGGCTTCGTCGATTTCATTGCGGTTGATATGGGCGATCGCCAGGTTTTTCAGGATATCGGCATCAAAGGGTTTTAGAGCCGCGGCCGTCTTCAGGCATTCCATCGCCTCCGAAGGCCGACCCTGTTCCTCGTAAATCATTCCCATCAAAAGATAGATCTCGGCCGTCCTCTTGAGCTGGATTTTCTTTTTATTGCTCGGAGGAGGACCAGGCTTCAGGGGGCGGCCCAAAGTTGGCTTGGCTTCTTCGGGGTACGTGATATCGCCTTCGCTCTGGCACAGCCGCAAGGCTTCGGGCCAATTCTTCTGATCCATTTCGGCGCTGATCGCCTGAATCCAGCAGTCTAGCGGGAAATAGCTGTATTCCTGGGCTCGAATAAGCCAAGATCTGGCAGGCTTCGTATCCTGCTTTTTTGCGGCCAGCAAGGCGAGGATGTAGGCGGGGACGCCGGCGTTTGGAAAAAGGGGTCTCATGATCGTATCGAGTTTATCCCGCGATGATTTCTTACGGGTCTTCTCCAAGACATCTTGGAACAGCCGGGCGGTCCTCTCGGCATCTTCGGGGCGTTCCGTTTTGTACTGGACAAAACTCAGCAGAATCAGCGCCTTGAGATCATCCGGATAAGCTTCGAGCTCTTTGTTGAGGGCTTCAACGGCCTTCTCCGTCCGGTTCAGCCGGTAGTAAGCATAGGCCTGCTTGGCGCGCAGCCCCGGCTGCGTCGGGTCCTTGGCCAGCGCTTGGTCGAACAGGGAAATCGCCTCCTCGTAGAGCATGAGATCCATGCATCCGAGCGCCCTCTTGACCTGCGGATCCACTCCCGAAGGCGCCGGCAGACCGGGAATCGTAAAAGTGAAGAGAACGAATGACAATATGAGGATTTTTCCCGGTTTCCTGGGATTGAAGATTCGGGAAGCGGCCCAAAAAACGAGCTTGTTATACGGATGAAAACACTTCTTTCTCATGGCCGGCTCCTATCTCACGAGCTGCAAGTTGACGATCTTCTTGGGAATAGAGGCGATCAAAAGGACAACGCCGAAAACCCTAAAGGATCTTTCTTTCATTCGTAACTCTCCTTGATGATGCACTCGGCTACT
>JAPKZH010000563.1 GCA_026393905.1 Candidatus Aminicenantota bacterium | reverse complement strand
AAGGTTTTTCTCGTTGTCGGCCATCAGAAGGAGGCCGTCATCGAAGAGGCGGGTTCCTTGAATGTCGAGCCCGTCCATCAGAAGGTGCTTTTGGGCGCGGCGTACGCGGGCCTGGCGGCGAGGGGCGTTCTCAAGGATTTCGAGGATAGAGACCTGCTGATTCTCGGGGCCAACCTGCCTTTGGTCAGGCCCCCGGCCATGAAGTCCCTGCTGGCCTTTCATAGAAAGCGCGGAAATTCGGCGACATGGCTGGACTCGACCTTCGAAGAGCCGGATGGCTATCTTTTTAAAATCAAAGATTTGCTCCGGGCTTTGCCGAAAGCCCTCAGCGGGAGTCCCAAGCGCCCGTCCGGCTTCGAGGCGGTCGTGGAGGTCTTGGCCAAGGCCGGGAAAAAAGTCGAAGCATTTAGGCCTCCTGACTCCGAGGATTTTCTTCCGGTCCGGACGCGCTCCGACCTAGCCCGGGCCTTTGGCGTGTTGCGGGAACGGAAAATGCGTGATCTTGCCGGACAGGGAGTCACGATCTATGACCCTTCTTCGACGTGGATCGACCTCGATGTCCGGATCGGCCGCGATTGCTCCGTCTATCCAGCCGTGACCATCGAAGGCCGGACAGACATCGGCAGCCGGTGCACGATCTATCCAGGAGTCCACATCATCAATTCCCAGATCGGAAGCCGGGTCAGGCTCTATGGCTCGAGCGTCATCGATGGGGCGACGGTTGAGGATGACGTCCAGGTCGGCCCGTTCGCCCGCCTGCGTCCGAAAACGATTCTCCGGGCCGGCTCGCGGGTCGGAAATTTTGTCGAGCTCAAGAACACGGACCTGGGCAAAGGCTCCAAAGCCCAGCATCTCTCTTATCTCGGCGACAGTGAAATCCATGAGGACGTCAATATCGGGGCCGGAACGATCACCTGCAACTATGACGGCGTCAGGAAGAACAAGACGACCATCGAGGCCGGGGCGTTCATCGGCTCCGGGACCCAGCTGGTGGCGCCGGTCACGATCGGACGAGGGGCGTATGTCGGCGCCGGGTCTGTGATCACGAAAAATGTCTCGCCGGAAGCCCTGGCCGTGGCCCGCGGCAGGCAGATCGAAAAGCCGGGCTGGGCGCGCCGGAAAAAAGCCAAAGGATAGGGGGAATCCCATGTGCGGCATCATCGGGTATATGGGGCCGAAAAGCGTCGTTCCGATTCTCATCGAAGGTTTGAAGAAGCTGGAATACCGCGGCTATGATTCGGCGGGGATTGCCGTGGTCGACAAAGGTCACATTCAGACCAGAAGGGTCAAAGGAAAAATCCATTCCCTGGAGGAAAGCCTCCAGAAATCTCCCTTGAATGGGAGCTACGGCATCGGTCATACCCGCTGGGCCACCCATGGCCGTCCGAGCGAGGAAAACGCCCATCCTCATCGCGACTGCACGGGCCAGCTTGTCGTCGTCCATAACGGGATCATCGAAAACTACCTTGCTTTAAAGCAGGCCTTGAAAAAAGAAGGCCACACCTTCCGGACGGAAACGGACACGGAGGTCATTGCCCATCTCATCGAAAAAAAGTTTCGGGGGTCGCTCGAGGAGGCCGTCCGGGCCGCGGCGGCCGAGCTCGAAGGCGCTTTCGCTGTAGCCGTGCTTTCGGTCGAGGATCCGGATACGATCGTCGCGGCCAAGGTCGGGCCTCCGCTCGTCGTGGGACTGGGCGATAACGAAACCCTGGTGTCGTCGGATGTCAACCCGATCCTCGCCTATACCCAAAATGCGGCCTTCCTCGAGGACGGCGAGATGGCCGTGATCAAGCCGGAGGGGGTGAAGTTCTTCGACTTTTCTGGAAAGCCCGTGACAAAAAAAATTGAACATCTGACTTGGAACCCGCTCTTGATCGAAAAACGGGGTTTCAAGCACTTTATGCTCAAAGAGATCTTCGAACAGCCCGAGGTCGTGCGCGACACGCTTCTCGGGCGCATCTCGCTCGATTCGGGAAAGGTCCGTCTGGATGAAATCGGGCTGTCGGCGCCGCTGCTCAAGCATGTCCGGAAAGCCCTGGTCATTGCCTGCGGGACCTCCTATCATGCCGGGCTGGTCGGGAAGTATTTTCTCGAGTCGCTGGCCCACGTTCCCGTGGAAGTCGAATATGCTTCGGAGTTCCGGTATCGGGATTTTGTGATCGACAAAGACACGCTGGTCATCGTGATCTCCCAGTCCGGGGAGACGGCCGACACCCTGGCCGCCCTGCGCGCTTGCAAAGAACGGTGCGCGGCCGTGCTGGCGATCACAAACGCCGTGAGCTCGTCGATCGCCCGAGAGTCGCACGGCGTTCTCTACACACATGCCGGGCCCGAGATCGGGGTGGCGGCGACGAAAACATTTACGGCCCAATTGACGGCCCTGCTGCTTTTGGCCCTGAACCTGGGCCAGATCAAAGGAAACATCGACCAAGAAACGAGCTATGCCCTGATCGAGGAGATGCAGCGCATTCCCCACAAGATGGAAAAGGTCCTGGCCCGGGCCAAGGCCATCGAGGACTTGGCGTCCCGCTTCGTGTCTTTCTCGCATTTTCTCTACATGGGACGGTGGGTGAACTTCCCCGTGGCGCTGGAAGGCGCGCTGAAACTCAAGGAGATCTCCTACGTCCATGCCGAAGGCTATCCGGCCGGCGAGATGAAGCACGGGCCGATTGCGCTCATTGACGAGAAAATGCCGACCTTGGCCATCGTGCCCAAGGATAAAGTCTACGATAAGCTGCTCAGCAATATCTCTGAGATCAAGGCCCGCGCGGGCTATGTCCTGGCCGTGGCCTTCGAGGACGACGCCCAGATCCCCCAGCACGTGGACGTCGTGATTCCGATTCCCTCGGCCCATCCGCTGTTGACGCCTTTTTTGACCGTTGTGCCGCTTCAGCTGTTTGCCTATTTTATTGCCGCCAAGAGGGGGGCGGATGTCGATCAGCCGCGGAACCTCGCCAAGAGCGTCACCGTCGAATAATCCGGGGTCAAACCTCAATCGAATAATCCGGGGTCAAACCTCAACATTCAACAAAAATCCTAAAGATGGGAGATCTGGTAAAAATCGCAAATTCCATACGGCACATCACTCGCCTTGATATTCAGAATTTGTTGAATGTTGAGGTTTGACCCACGCTAAAACTTAAGCTTGGCCGAGACTCTTGCCTGCCTGGGCTGTTGGCGGCCCCAGACGGCGTTAAAGACGGGGATATTTTCCTTGACGTAGGCAATCGGTTGCTGGCTGTCGAGAATATTGAACACATCCAGCCGGACCGACAGTGCGACGTTCTTGGCGATGCCGGGGCCGGGCATGCGGAACGTCTTTTCCAGCGAAAGGTCCAAGTACGAGTGAGCCGGCGTTCGGCGCGAGCCCCGGCCTTCCGGGAACGAATAATAGCCTCCGAAGCCCGGCACGTAGCCCAGTTTTTCCCAGTAGTAGCCCGAGATGTATTCAAACGCCGCCGAGGCAAGGACGCCGTAGGGTGCGAGAACCATGAGATTCATTTTGAAGTTATGGTCGATCGAGTAGGGAAGCTTGCCGTACCAGCCCTCGTCCCCGATATCTCTCCCGCCCAATCCTCCGAAGAGGGCATCGACCTTCGCCTTCGTTTCTTCGAGCCCGGGAAGGTTCGGGACGAATATATGTTTTCCGAAGAGCCCGACAAAATTCGTGCTGCCTTCTTCCTGCGACCATGCCCCGGTCTCGGTCTGCCCCGGGTTCGTTCCCTTGGCCAGGGCATGGGAATAAGAAGCGTTGAGGAAAAAGGACTTGCCGATTTTTCCGATGAGCTCGACCTCAAGACCGCTGTAGTTTCTTCTTTTCAGCTCAAAATTATCATAGACGAGTTTATAGCCCTGCGGAGACCCAGGGTCGAAAACCATCAAAGCCTCCAGGAGCTTTTCAGCATTGGAGTGGACGTAGCGGGCTTTGACGGCCCAGTCCTTGGCCAACCGGCGGTCGAACTCAATCAGGACGCGAGACTGAAAATTAGGCCGGAGGCCCTCTGCCACCTCAAAGCGCTGGGCCGGCTGTTCCCAGCTTTTTTCCCAGTTGGAGGGATTATGAACTTCGCTTTCGGACGGATTGTCAGGGCCTTTCCAGACATAGTCCCGGTAGGTCAGGCTTCCTCCCGCGTTGAAAAAGCCGAGGGGCATGGTCGAGATGAGGTCGGAAAACCTTCCCCAGGCCAGCTTCAGGACGTTCCTCCCGTCCTTGGTCAGGTCGACGGCCAACGAAAAGCGGGGAGAGATGAAATCTCCGAGCCCCCAGGACCAGATTGTTTCGCCCTGGTCGTCCCGGCAGGTCTGCGTCTGGCTGCGCAGCCCCACCATCAGAGCGAACCTGTCCCATAAGATTTTGTCCTTGAAGTAAAGGCCGATTCCTCTCGAGGAATTGACAAAGGCAAAATTGCCGTATTCACGGAGCAGCGTCGGGGTTCCCTTGTCATTTTTCCAGGTGTCGAAGTGGTATTTGGTCCCGTTGTCATAACCGTCCCCCGGGAAAATATCTTCCGTCCTCCCGCTTAACTCCGAGGTGAAGTCGGAGGAGGAGTCGTAGTATTCAAGCCCCAGGTTCACTTCGTGCTGGCCGAATGTCTCTGTGTCCAGGTACTTGGTGAATTTGAAGCTGAAGTCCAGCCGCTTTTCGTCGTCTGTCACATTGCCGTAGGAATTGCGGATATTCTGGGCCAGGTCTTCGATGAAGTACTGGGCGGGTCCCAGGTTGCCGTCCGTCGGCGTTTTGAGGTTTTCTCTGTTGACATAGCCCAGGCCGGCTTCGATAAAGGTCGACGCGTTCAAGATGCCCTTGTAGTTCGACCGGAGAATGAGGTCGCTGTAGATTTTTTCCTCATCGAGCTCGGGGATGCCGGTCCAGCCTTTCTGTTTGAAGGATTTATCGTAGATGGCGGTCAGCGAGACGTTGTGGTTGCTATTGAGGGAATAGGTCAGCTTGGTGAAGACATTGTTGTTGCGCGTTGTTTTCTGGCCGCCGGGGATGAAGAGATAGTCGACGCTTCCGTCCGTCGTCCGTTCGGTGTTGGTGTAATAATTTTCCGAGATGAAGAACCAGAGCTTGTCCTTGAGGATGGGGCCGCCCAAATTGAAATACCAGTTGGCGTTGGAAAAATTGTTGGGCTCGCTGACGACCGAGAGTTGCTCCTGGCGGGCCGCCTGAAGACTTTTATCCATGAAGACCAGCGAAAATTCGCCCCGGAATTCGTTGCTGCCGCTCTTGGTGACCATGTTGATGATGCCGCCGTAGGCCGATCCGAACTCCGGGCTGAACGGGTCTGAGATCACCTGGATCTCGTCGAGGGAGTCGAAGTTGAGCTTCATCCCGGAATTTTTGAGCCGAACGCCGCTGATGGCCAGCCCGTCGACAACCCAGGTGTTGCCTTCTTCCCCCTCACCGCGGAAACTCGGCTGTCCCTCGGTGGCGGTCCCGCGCCGGGTGTTCATCCGGACCCCCGTTACGCCGGGAGTGAATTTCACGACATCCACGACCGTGCGGTTCTGGGTCGGAATTTTTTCCAGGTCGGCGGCGCTGAGATAATAGCTCGTATCTGTCGAGGTTTTGTCGATGAGGGGTGTTTCGGCGGTGACAACGACTTCCTGGTGGATGGCGGCCATGGTCATGATCGTATCGAGGCTGGTGACCATCGCCAAGCGGACGATGACGTTTTCCTGAATGACGGTGTTGAAGCCCTGAAGCTTGAAGGTCAGCTTATATGTTCCGACGGGGAGCAGGGGAATATGAAAATGGCCGTCCTTCGAGGAAAAGATCGTCCGCGTCCCCTGCAAAGACGGGCTGGCGGCCGTGATCTCAACGCCGGGCAGGCCGGCTCCGCTCTCGTCGGCGACTTTCCCCTTGATCTCGCCGGTTTCGATGGCCAAAGCCAAGCCAAGGGCAACGGCACAGATACCGATCAATAAAATTAAAAGCGGCCTCATGGTTTTGATTTTCGAGATTCCGGTCATGGAAAGTTTCCTTTGTCCGTCCTCTATCGAGACGGTGTTTAGCCTTTTTTCAAAGCGTGCTAGCGGGATGGTCATGCCCGGCTCCTTCCTGTTTTGAAAGTCGCTCTTGTTCGGCTTTCTTCACGAACAGCGTCCGCTGGATCGCGGTCAGATTGGAAAAGAGGGCGATGAGCGTCAGGGCCGTGATCATGGCGATATCAAAAATCCCAAAAACGGAACCCAAAAAGGCGCCCAATCCCAGACACATCAATCGTTCGGCGCGCTGCATGAGGCCGACGTTGCAGGCAAAGCCCAGTCCTTCCGCCCGGGCCTTGGTGTAGCTGACCATAGTCGATCCCAGAAACGCCAGGAACGCCAGCCAGAGAGCCCAATGCCGGCGGAAGTGAAGGGCCAGGCCGAGGTAAATAAAGAATTCCGAGTAGCGGTCCAGCGTGGAATCGAGAATGGCGCCGAAGGCGCTCTTGGTATTCGTCAGGACGGCCACTTTGCCGTCGAGGATGTCGAGGACCCCGCAAATGAAGAGCGCCAACCAGGCCCAGAAAGGGCGTTGGAGAAAAAAGAACAGTCCTGCCGCCATCCCGGCCAGCAACGCCAGTCCGGTGATAGTGTTCGGAGTGAGCTTCAGCCGGATGAGGACCAGAGCCGCCCTTTCGGCGAGATTCAATCCCCAATCGAGCCACGTCTTCGGCAAAAATCGAACAGCCTCGGATTTTGGAGTTTCCATTTTTGCCTCTTTTTGGCGGGACACGGCCGTTCCCGACCGCTCCCCGTCATTCGATCTTGATCTTCTTTTTCGTCTCGGGTTTCTTCGTTTTCTTCTTTTCCAGGGCTTCGATCCGGCTGTCGATCAGGGAGCGCAGGGCGAGCAGGGTTTCTTTTTTCGCCTGGAGCAGGTGCTCGAAGGCCGCCGCGGGGAGAACTAGGGACAGCAGCTCGTCCGGAAGCGGGATCGTGATTTTGATTTCTCTCGGCTTGTCTTCGGCCATGGTTTCCTCCTATGCGCCTAAGGCGCGAACGTGATGTGCAATCGTTCGCCCTCGAATTTTGCTCCCAGGATGGAATGATGGAGCAAAATCCGGGGCAGAAGAATATTTCTCTTGAAAGCACCCGCCCTGACGATCAACTCTTCGCCCTTTTGGGTCAGGTCAAGGTCGCTTTTTTCGACAAAGGGAAGATTTAGGGAAAGGATGTAGCGGCCGTCGACCTTCTCGATCCGGACCGGTTTCTGGGAGAAGAAAAGCTGAGTCGGGTCTTGATCGCCGTAGACTGTCCGGGCGATTTCATCCAGCAGCGGCAGGCCGACGATTTCGCGGCTGAACAGCGGAAGCGAGAGAAGCGGGAGCGGCGCAAAGATCTCTTCGATCGTACGGTAATACTGTTCCTGGATGGCCTTCCACTGCAGGAAATAGGGGTCTTCGACCTGGTCGGGGATCATCCGGTTGACGATGATGAGGTCGACGGAAAAGCCGAACAGGTTGAAGAACGTATAGGCCCGCTGGGCCTCCTTGATGACCATCTTCTCCGGGTTGATGATGAGCCGGATGGAAGTCCGCTTGGCGTCTTCGAGGATCTCTTTCATTTCGGCCAACTGCAGGGTCAGCTTTTTCATGGCCTCGAAGATATTGTCTTTGGGAAAGGGGAAGGGAAGGATTCGGCTGGCCACGGGCCGGACCGCCCTGGCAGCGGTCCGCTGGATGGGGAAGATGTGCTTCAGGTACCAGTTCGTGATTTCGGGAGCGGAGAGAAGGCGGAGCGTATCGCCGGTCGGGGCGCAGTCGACGATGATCACGTCATACTCGTTCGTTTTCCGGTAGTTCCGGATCTCCATCAGGCTGAACAATTCCTCCATGCCGGGAAAGACGCTTAGCTCCTCGGCTTCGATGGAATTGATCCCCTGGGAAGCAAAGAACTCGGTCAAGTAGGCTTTGATATCGCCCCATTTTTTTTCGATCTCCTCGAGCGCATTGACCTCGCGACCAAAGAGGTTGGGAGCGATCTTTATGGGCGTGTTGGCCAGGGGGACTTCGAAAGAATCCGAGAGGCTGTGGGCTGCGTCCGTCGAGATGACGAGGGTTTTGTGCCCTTTCTTGGCGGAGAGAAGGGCCGTGGCGGCAGAGAGCGTAGTTTTTCCGACGCCTCCTTTGCCTGTAAAAAGTATGAGCCTCATAAGTCTATGAGTATTTTAGCACCGCCGTCGTGTCTGGACAAGTGGGCTGCAGTAATCGCGGGCATCTCCGGTTGACTGATTTCAAAGAGGCGTTGGCATTGTCCCCGGCCCCCTGGGGAACCAGTCCCGTCGGACACTCTTGGAAGGAAACCCTTTCTTAGGGTTTCCTTCCAACGCTCACTTCGCTCGCTGCCATCCTTCCAAGGAGCATCTCGCGATGAATTCATGGGAGGATGCTCCTTGGAGGGGTGGCAGGGCCGGCGGGTATT
>JAPKZH010000530.1 GCA_026393905.1 Candidatus Aminicenantota bacterium | reverse complement strand
AAGTCGAGCTCTGGTTTCTGCGACCGTCGCGCTCGAAGCTGACGGATTTTTCTCCGGCCCGTATTCGATAATATACGAAATCACGCCCTTCTCCTGGCTTGGCGTCCATGCGATTTCGGCGGTGTCGCTCTTCAGGCTGATGATTTTGAGGTCCTTGACCGGCGCCGGGCTCGAGGCCAGCATCATAATCGAAGCGATGTTGAATTTTGCGGCTTCCGTCAAGAGCTGATGGTTGACCGTTTCCAACAGATCGGTCGGCTGATGGTAGTAGGGATTGCCGAGCAGGGGATAAGAGCCCAGCCCGCCGATGATATCTCCGTACGCTTCGTAAAAAGAGACCGCGTCCGTGGATTTGACGTAACGCGTATCATAGGTCACCATTCTGGAAAAGAGAAAGGCGGCCGCGTGCTGGATGTCCCGGATGCCGGCGTTGGCGTACCGGATTGTATTGTCCAGCCTATGGTCGTTCGTCCAGCCGATCATGTCATTGTTGAGGTCTGCGGCGATCTGCCATTTCTTCTCCCGGGCCTGTTTGACGAACTCCCGGCTTCCGAGAAGGCCGGCTTCTTCGCCGGTGAAGGCCGCGAAGAGGATCGTGGACGGCATGGGGGTCTTGGCCAAAACCCGCGCCGTCTCGAGAAGAACGGCGGTCGCCGATGAGTTGTCGTCCGCCCCCGGGCCACGCTGGTTGGAATCATAGTGGCCGCTGGCGACGTAGATCATATCCGGGTTTTCGGTCCCGGGAAGCCGGGCCAGGATATTGGCGGTTTTAGTCCCCCGCGACTCGAACCACTGATACTCGGGCTGGTAGCCGAAGGACTTGAGCGTGTTGAAAATATATTCGCCGGCCAGCTTGTTGCCCGGCATGGTGATGTATTTCGAGTCGAAATTGAAAAGCGCTTCCTCGGTTTCGTAGATTTTGGTGACGGAGACTCTGTCCGTGGCCGCCTTGACCAGGTCGTAGATCGGCCGGAAGATCTTTTCTCCTTGTGCCCGCAGGGCCTTTTCCGCAGTCCTTTGGCTCTCGATCCGGGCCAGGAGTTCGTCCAGGGAAATCTTCTTGGTCAGGTCGACAAGATAGACGCCGCGCTCGGCCGAGATCGTGTCGCCATCGCGCTCGGCCCCGATGAGGAGCCGCGTCCCCGCAGGGTCGGCGACCCATTCATATTCGGGCGCGAGTGTCCGGAGTGTGTTGTTGTGGAACAACCGAATATTCGACAAAGTCTTGAGGTCATAGAGATACGCCCGGCTGTGGCGGGGCTCGCCTTTCACGGCGAGGACCTGGCTCTGGTTCAAAAAACGAGGGGCGCGGTCGGGCTCGATCTCACGACTCAAGCGGACCTCGTCTTTCCCGTCGCTTTTGATCTAAAAGATCTCGCCGTTTCTCGTATAGGTCATGTCGAATACGACACCCGAGCCGTCCGGCGCCGGAGAGGCCGACCCGATCCGCTCCGTCGTTTTCTTGAGGATCGTGGGCGAGAGCGGCTCGCTGAGCCTGACGAGATTCAGGGTCGTCTCGGCCCCGGCTATGGTCAGAAAGACGAACGTGGACCCGTCTGCGGAAACAGCCGGCGCCAAGGCGCCGGTGAACACCGTCGATTTTCCGTCCGCAAGGTTCAGAACGGCAAGCTGCCGGGGACCAGCGCCGCGGAATTGCCCGCCTGCTGGAGGCTGAGCCGGCCTCTGCGTTTGAACGCCTTGGGCCCCAGTGGCAGCGCCTCCGCTCGGACGCGAGGTGGGCTCAGCCGGAGCGGGCTTGGGAAACGGCGTCTGCGTTGGGACCGAATAAATGAGATATTTCCCTCCGGGGACGACGATGGGATTCGTTTTGAATCCCTGCCCTGACGTCAAAGACCTGGGGCCCGCTGTCTGCGACACGGCATAAATCTCGTTCGAGGCAGTATCCGCTTCTCTGGCGCCCACGAAATAGACTTCGCGGCCGTCGGCGCTCGAGGCGAGCGTGCTTTTCAGGAGGCCGTCAGCCTTAAGGATTTTTTCTTTTTTTGTGGCAATATCCAAAAGAACGATGTTTGCGTTTTTAGACTCCAGCCAGGTCAACTGCCTCTGCTTGTTCATCAGCGTTTGTCGATCCGGCGATGGCTGAGCGGCGAGTTGTTCGATCTCCTTGCGAAGGCTGACGATCTCAGGAGTCTCGGCAACGCGTAAAAAAGCGGCGGCATTGGGAGCCGTCGAAAAAACAAGGCTTGTCCCCCGGACTTCGACACTCCT
>JAPKZH010000547.1 GCA_026393905.1 Candidatus Aminicenantota bacterium | reverse complement strand
GACGATGCCTCCGCGCCAGGCGTATTCTCCTCTGAAGGAAATGAGGTCTTCGCGGCTATAGCCGTACTCCTCGAGCGTCCGGATCAGCTTATCCCTGTCGAAAAACTCCCCTCTGTTCAGCTTCATAAAAAGATTCGGCATCCCTTCGGGTGAGGGAAACGGCTTCAACAGCCCGAACAGGTTGGTGAGGATGAGAGAGGGCTGTCGAGAGAGAAGGTCGTAAAAAAACAGAAGGCGCGACGAGACTGCCTCAAGCGGCGGGGAGGCTTCCTGATAAGGATTTTCCTTCAAGGCCGGAAGCGCTTTGACATGCCTCGAAGGAGTCCATTGGGAAGAGAAGAAACGGCACTGTTCTTCAAGCCGGGAAAGCGAGGCGCTCGCCGGCTGGATAAAAACGATTCTTTTCTCGAGCTTTTGAGCCAAGAAAGAGAAGAAAAACGGCTTGGCCGCCTCGATGAGGCCCGAAATTCTCAGGCTCGTCTCGCCCGATTGAAGGGACCGGACGAGCTCCTTGAATTCGGCGACGTCATCCAGAAAATTCAGGCTCATTAAGAGAATTTCCTCGGCGACAAGCCTCAACAGAAGCCTGTCTCTATTTCATTATACGATGCGGCCGCTCACCGCGTCCAACGGGAATCGGCCCAGCGAACGTCCCTCGGTTCTTAAAAGAACTCCGCGGCCGCCGTCAAGAAAAACTTCTCAAGACTTATCCCGACCCGGACTACGCGTTTATGAGGGCCGTAATCAGGACCTGGAATTTTGGGCTCGATGCCATCCCCCTAACCGCCGCTGCTCCCGGAACCGGTCGAAGGGTGCTTTGATCAGAAAATCCGCCCATCGTGGAGAAAGTCGAAGAACGTCTCGACAGGGAGGACTTCGATTCCATCAAATACATAGGAGCGCTTTCCCATATAAACGCCGATCAGCTTTTTCGGCTTTATCCCCTCAAGCTTTTCGAGCGATCGGAGGGCTCTTTCGTATTCCCGATTCCACTTATCGGTACGTTTCACCTCGATCGCAACAATCTCGGCGGGTTCGCCGGCGCGGCGCCTGGACGTTTCGATGACGAAATCCACCTCGACACCTGCCGCCGTCCGGTAATAGGAAATCGGCCGGTGCTTTCGGGCAGCTTCGTTATAGACCCTGAGCTCATGAAAAACCAGTGTTTCCAGGGCGGTCCCTTGCCAGAGGCGGTCGGTCGGATCGCGCAGCCAACCGGCTGCGCCCCGGGCGACGCCTGGATCGAACCAGTAAAATTTGGGATGGGCGGCCTCCCGCACCTTGAGCCGGGGGCGCCAAGCGGGAAGGAAATGACCAAGAAGAGTATCCTCGAGGATCGAAAAATAAGTCTCCGCGGTGCTCCGGGCTGCGCCGGACTCGCGAGCGATATTCTGAAGGTTGACCGCCTGCCCATTCATCTGGCCGGCGACGGCTAAAAATCGGACAAACGGCGGGACGCGCCTGACCAGCCCTTCTTCGCGAACCTCTTCCTTGAGATAAGTGTTGAGGTAAGCTGAGAGAATATCGGCAGCCCGGCCCGGCTCCCGGATGACAAACGGCAACGTCCCCCAATCGATGGCTCTGTCAAGGTCGAACGCATTGTCATTTTACAATGCTTTTTCACAATGTCAATATGTTTTTGCAATACTCTACCCATAAGTCTCCGGCCGTGCTTGCCGGAGCCCAAGCCCTCGAAATCGATGCCCGGGAAAACAACGGCCACTTTGATCAGCGACTGGGTGTGCTCGTCCGCTCAGCTGTTAACAGCCTAATGAGGAGCGTAAAATAAGAAAGCATCGTTCACCAAGCGGCTTTGCGGGAGATTTTTTCCCAGGATCACGAGAACATTGCCAAATCCCCATCCGCTTATTATAATGAACAAATGAGCTTTGCCGTGAAGCCTAACCCTGCCGAAAGGAGAATTCGATGACCAAA
>JAPKZH010000025.1 GCA_026393905.1 Candidatus Aminicenantota bacterium | reverse complement strand
GGGAAACCTGCATGACCATGAACGACAACTGGGGCTACAACAGCCATGACAAAAACTGGAAATCGGCCGAAAGCCTGATCCGGATGCTGGCCGATATTGCCTCCAAAGGCGGAAACTACCTGCTCAATATTGGGCCGACCTCGGAAGGCGTGTTTCCTCCAGAGAGCATTGAGCGGCTTCGCCAGATCGGCCAGTGGATGAACGCGAACGGCGAATCGATTTATGCGACTCAGGCCAGCCCTTTTAAGAAGCTGGAATGGGGGAGATGCACGCAAAACGCCGTCGGCGGTGGGACAAAGCTCTACCTCCACGTTTTCAACTGGCCGGCTGACGGAAAGCTCATCGTGCCGGGAATTTATAACAAGGCCAAGCAGGCTTATCTGCTTGCCGATTCCAAAAAGGCGGCTCTTAAAGTCAGCCGAAAGGAAGATTCTTTGGTGCTCGAAGTCCCACTGGGCGCCCCCGATCCGCTCAACAGCGTTGTCGTCCTGGACGTCGAGGGGAAACCGGATGTCAACGACCCGCCGGAGATCAAATCCGATTTCGATATTTTTACGGATGCGCTAGATGTGACCGTAGCTTCTGGGCGCGAGAATATCGAGGTTCGCTATACCCTTGACGGCTCTGTGCCATCGATCGCTTCTCCGCTCGCCAAAGGGCCCATCCATCTGAACGAAACTACCGTAATTTCAGCGAGGTGCTTCCGGGAAGGCAAACCGGTGAGCAGCGTTGCCCAGGTCAAGTTCGCCAAGGTCAAGCCGCGCCCTGCCGTTCAAAATATCAGCGTCAATCCCGGCGTATTCTATAACTACTACGAGGGCGATTGGGATAAGGTCCCCGATTTTTCGAAGCTCAAGCCGGTCCAGTACGGCGCCTGCTCCGCCCTCGACCTCTCCTGCAAAAAAAGAAAAGAATATTACGGGTTTGAATTCACGGGCTATATCAAAGTTCCCAAGGATGGGGTATACGCTTTCTTTGTGGAATCCGATGACGGCAGTAAAATGTATATCGGCGACGACCTTGTGGTTGACAACGACGGGCTGCACGGCCTGACGGAAAAACGCGGTCTGATCGCTCTCGCTGCGGGCCTTCATCCCATCCGGGTCTGTTATTTCAATAAGACAGGCGGCGAGGGTTTGACGGTCTCCTATCAAGGCCCCGGCATCGCCAAGCAGCCTGTTCCGGCGGCTATGCTCGGTCATAAATAGGCGGCGCAGACAAACGGCGAGGCAGCCTATCCTCAACGAGATGAAAATTCTTTAGAATATCGACTTTTTCTTTTTTAATCATTTCCTCCTCAAATTTTTGGAGGATGGCCTTGTTTTTTATCATTCTGTTGCTTTGTGAGGGCTCTTCTTTAATCTCGCGCGGAAAAAATCTCGCATTTTTTAAATTATATCATATTGCCTCTGCTGATTACGAGCGGTTGGTGATTCGACCAATCTAGATTCAACGCCCTTTTTCCTCTGGAGAGTGTAACAGAAAAGAAACTATTAGTAAGCAAGTCTCAAAACAAAATTTTCTTTCTTGGCCAAAATCGCGGTTGAATTTTTCTCTACGGTCAACGGAATAATGAGGTCAGGACTGCCGGTTCCGAAATCCAATTTCTCCGCCGGCAGCTTTGATAGATTCGTCACCAGGCATCCGCGGTCCGGATTAAATGGCCTCAATTTCTCCGTGTCCCCTGCAGAGATTACGTCTTCCAGCTCCCCGAGATAATTGATGTAGGTCTCTCTTGATACGTGAGGCATGGATTTTCTGATATCCACGGCCATTTCTTTTGCCGGAGAATTTTCGATATGCTCCTTTTTAAACCTTAGAGTATGGAACATTAGACCATTTCCAAAAAAGCCGCGGCCATAATCTTTGACCAGTCGCCGAACATCGATGGGCATGGTCAGGCTCAATTCCGCTCCCCAATATTTACTTTGTCTGCCGACCAATTTTTTGAGGGCCATGGCCGAGAGAATGTCATTTGTGGAAACCCGGAGATTATCGGAGGATGCGATTTCTTCGATGACCGATTGCACATCTGTCCGGAGAATTTCATCAATTTCTACGGTGAATTTATCAACGGGGAGGACGGGTTTCATGCCCACTTCCTTGAAGGAAAAATCTTTGAGTATTGTCCTATTGTGATGGGGTTTTAAAACTATACCAAACAAAGATGATTTAAATGGGACCAGGGCGGGCCGTGATAGCGCGGCCAGGAGTGATAAAAAGTAAAAATAGCTATACCCGTCTCCAGCCAAATGATTCAGTTTGGGGATCAAAGCCATCCCGTTCTTCCATCGTAGGACTTTCAAAAAGAATAGCCTCTTTAGATCCGTCTGGCGAAAGCGGGAATAAGCTTCGAACCCGTTTTCTTTGATCTCAGCTATGTTGAGCTCTTGATGAACGACCTCTTCATCATAGCAATCCTCTTCACGATATTTGTCAAAAGAGATGAGGCCGTCTTTGTATTCGCCGAACATCGGCCAAAA
>JAPKZH010000551.1 GCA_026393905.1 Candidatus Aminicenantota bacterium | reverse complement strand
TCCCCGACTCGATGATGACGGATCCGGACTATTCTTTCAGGCTGGAGAATTTTCGTTATGAGGGAACGGCCAATCTGCGCTGCCGGTTAAAAGGAACGGGCGAGGGGAAACGCCTGGCCTTCAATACACATCTCGATGTCGTCCCGCCCGGGCCCGGCCAAGGACATTTATTCCGGCCCGAAATCAAAGAAGGCAAAATTTTCGGCCGTGGCGCCTGCGACGCAAAAGGCCAGATCGCGACCCTCTGGCTTGTCCTTAAGTCCCTCCACGACTTAAAACTGAAGCCCGGCGGCGACACGACCTTCGACTTCGTCGTCGAGGAGGAATGCGGCGGAAACGGCACCCTGAAAATCGTCCGTGACGGGCTTACGGCCGACGGAGCCGTTGTCCTGGAGCCGACGGATCTTCAGGTGGCCCATCTGGTCCGCGGCGCCGTCTGGTTTGAAGTCCAAACGCGGGGAAAAGCCGGACACAGCGGGAGCCCCGGCTCGACGGTCAGCGCCCTCAAGGAATCCGTCCGAGTGATGGGAGCTATAGAAAAGGTCCGCCAAGAGCTTCTTCTCGTCTCCAGCCGGGCCGTCGCAAAAATCTCGTCTCATCCAGACCCCATGCCCTGCACGTTCGGAATGCTACATTCAGGGAACTGGCCGGCCGCTGTGCCCTCTGAAGCCGCCTTAAAAGGCGTTTTCGGGTTCCTGCCGCCGTTTAAACGGAGAGATGTTCAGGAGAAGCTCAGGCAGGCGGTGGGCCCGTATCGCGCCGAAATTAAGTTCAATATGCTCAATAGCGACCCGTCCTACATTCCGGAACAGCATCCTCTTGTCCAGACGCTGGTGGAAGCGGCCCATGATGCCGGACTCCCCTGCCGGCCCGAATTCATGAATGCCTCCTGCGATTCGTGGAGATACACCGAGCAGCTCGGCATCCCGGCCGTGGTCTTCGGCGGCGGGACGATCACATCGGCCCATGGCCCGGATGAGTATATCTCCTTGGCTGACGTCCGGAAGGCGGCCGAGTCGCTGATTCTTTTCATCGAGAAATGGAGCGGGTTGTACCATGTCTAAAAAAACAATGTCGGCTCTGGTCAAAACCGCCAAGGGAAAAGGATTGATCGAGCTCAAAGAAGTTCCCATCCCGGAGATCGCGGCCCACGAAGTCCTGATTGAAGTCAAGGCCGCCGGAATTTGCGGCACGGACCTCCATATCTATCATGATGAATTTCCCTACTGGCCGCCGGTCATCCTCGGCCATGAATTTGCCGGGGTGATCGCCCGAGTCGGGAAAGATGTCTTAGGCTGGAAACCCGGTGACCGCGTCGTGGGGGAGCCGCATACCATGGCCTGCGGGAAATGCTGGCTGTGCCTGACGGGTAACCGGCAGCTTTGCCCTTCCAAACGTTCTCCGGGCTGGGGAATCGACGGCTGCTTTGCCCGTTACATGCGCTATCCCGAACCCGTCCTCCTTCACCGGATACCCGATGAGCTTACGTTTGAAGAGGCGGCGCTGGTCGAGCCTGCGGCTAACGTCGTTCATGATGTCCTTGAACGCGGACAAGTGGAGCCTGCGGATGCGGTCGCCGTTATCGGACCGGGCCCGATCGGGCTGATAGCCGCCATGGCGGCCAAGGCGGCAAGCGCATCGAAAGTCTTTCTCCTCGGGACAAACGCGGATGAAGAGTTCCGCCTGTCGGCGGCCCGGGCCATGCCGGCTGTGGACTTTGTCTGGAATATCCAGAAAGAAGATGTCGTCTCTCGGATCATGGACCTGACGGCAGGCCGCGGCGCCGATCTTGTTATCGAGGCCAGCGGGGCGGAAGCAGGAATCGGTCTGGGCCTCGAGCTCGTCAGAAAAATGGGCAGGTTGTCAGCCATCGGACTGACCGCCAAGGATCGTATCCAGTTTCCCTATGACGCGGCCAT
>JAPKZH010000384.1 GCA_026393905.1 Candidatus Aminicenantota bacterium | reverse complement strand
TGGTGAAACTGGCCGCCGTGTTGAAGGCAAGGTCGGGACGGACCGGCCCGAATCCTTGAGGGTTCAAGGGAAGAATATGTTGGAGACGCAGAATGGCATACGTGAACAATAATCCGACGAGGCTGAAAGCCAGCAGCGATAACGTATAGTGTTTCCAACTTTGTTCTTTTTTCGGGTCCAAACCGAGAAGGCGATACAACAGGCGCTCGACCGGCTTGAGCCCCGGATCCAAAAAAGTTTTTCCTTCGGCATCCAGAACGCGAACAAGGTAAAGTCCGATGGGTTTTGTGAGAAACAGAAGGACAAGAATGTAGAGCGCCAGTTGAATCCATCCATAGAGGTCCATGGTTTTATTCCGTCCCTATAACTTCTCCGGTCGTAGAATCGAGAAGAACAAATACGCGATCAACAAAAGTCCGATGATGACTCCGAAAATATTTGTCATGGTTCAAAGCCTTTCACAGAAACGGGCGTAGAGAGAGCAGAGCCCAAAAAAAATAATGCACCCGATAATGAAGGCCAAGTCGATCATCGCGGATATTCCTGGTCGGAGGTTCGGTCGGCCCTTTTAAGCATGAAGATAAAAGTCGTCCCCTTGCCCTCCTGGCTTTCCACGGAGATTTTGCCGCCGTGGGCTTCGACGATCTCTTTAGAGATGGCCAGGCCGAGACCCGCGCCCGCATCTTGGCCCTGTCCGGGGACACGGAAGAAAGGCTCGAATATTCTTGGCAGGTATTGGCTGGGGATGCCCACGCCCGTATCGGAAATCGAGAAGCGGACCCATTCCTCCTCGGCCCTGGCCGCGATGCTGATCGTCCCCCCGGGCGGCGTATATTTAAGCGCGTTTGAGAGCAGGTTGCCGAAAACATGGTTGACTCGAGTCGTATCCACACGGACATCGGGGAGATCTCCCCGCAGCTCAACGTTGATGGCCACCCCCTGGTCTTGAGCGCTTCTTCGATAGGATTCGATCGCATCCATGACAAGGGTCTGAGGCGAGATCGTGACAAGTTCCATTTGGACTTTCCCGGATACGATTCGGCTGATGTCCAGAAGGTTGGCCAGGATTTCATGCAGCCGATCGCTGTCTTCCCTGGCCGCTAACAGAAGATCAACCTGTTTCTCGTTGAGATCGCCCACTTTTTCATCCAAAAGGAGATGGATCGCCATGCGAATGGAGGTCAAGGGGGTTTTGAGCTGATGCGAGACCGTCCGGATGACGTCTCTTTTAATCTCATCCTGCTGTTGGAGCTGAGTGACATCTTGAAGAACAAAGATCACCCCCGCCGGCAGCCTTTCACTGTCCAGGATGGGCACCGCCTCAGGACGGTAGTAGCGCTCCTCTCCATGCACGAATTGTTGGATCAGTTTTTGTGGATCCTTGGGCGCTACCCGGCGGCCCTCCTTGAGGGCTCGGCTATAGAGGTCGGCCATCCAGCCAAACGGCAGATCAAAAATCGTCGTGCCGGGCCGGAGCCCAAAGATATTTTTGGCGGTTTCTGTCGCTACCTCCACCCGCCCTTCCAAGTCCAAGACGGAGACCGCATCGGTGAGGCTGTCAAAGGCCTGCTGCGTCGCGCGCTGGATGCGGAGAAGCTTTGCCTGATCGGTGCGGCGGAACTCTCGAAGGCTAGCGGCCATGGCGTTGAATGATTCCGAGAGATATCCGATCTCGTCCCGGGAACGGCTCTGGACAACGAGGTCGAGGTTGCCCCGCCGGATCTCTTCTGCGGACTGGATGAGACGTTGAATGGGGCGCAAAATCCATCTTCCGGCAAAAAAGATGAAGGCGACGGCGATGAACGTTCCGATGATCACCAGGACATACATCTGTCTTCGGGCATTGCTCGCGCTGTATCGGGCCTGATTGTTCGCGTCGTTCATGTTTTGTTGGTTCATCTGGAGGATCTCGTCCGCCGTGGTCTTGATCTGTCCAAACAACGGGAGGACGCCTGAGAAATAGGCTTCCCGGCGACGGCCGGCAGGCTCCGCCGTGTCCTTCACGCTATTCAAGGCGGTTATAAACCGGCCATAGAGCTCTCGGATATGGGCGGCTTTCTCTCCTTCCCCGGGAACCGTAATATTATTCAGCTCGATTTGAAGGGCCTTCTCAAAAACACCTTCGTTCTTGAGGACGAGTTCCTCCCCCTTCTCCGTGTCTCCGAGAAGAATGAACAGCAGCCCACTGTCGATGCGCTCCAGAGCTTCCTTCATTTGTTGGCAGGCGATGACGCTGCGGTAGTTTTCTTTGAGGATCACGTCAATAGACTCGCCCAGCCTCGTCAGGTAGAGGATGCTTTGAATGCCGATGACCAAGACAATGATCAAAAGGCCGGCGAATCCCAGAGATATCTTTTGGCGGAGTCCCAGCATATTGATTCTCCTTCCTCATTCAAGGGTGCAAGAAGCATACCAAACGAACGTTGATCTTAAGTCATTGAAATTAAATGGATTATATTTAGGATTTGAATAGAGCGGATTGCATTTTTCCGGGAATCCAGAAAAAATATATTGAAAATTGCAAGGCGGATTGGACTTCAAAAAAAAGAGAAAAACCTAAATCGCCGGGGTTCTATATCCCGTATTTCTTACGGCGGCGCCAGAGGGTGGCCTGGTCGATCCCAAGGATATCTGCGGCTTCCTGTAGGGATTTTGTGTGGGCCAGGACCCGCCTGATATGTTGTTCTTCTATCTTTTCCAGCGACACCGGATCGCCGATCTTTGGGGCCGAATCGCCCGGCCCCAAAAATGCGGGGAGACTCTCGATTCCAACACGATCGGCTCGGCAAAGGATAGCCGCCCGTTCAATGACATTGCTTAATTCACGGACGTTGCCCGGCCAATGGTATTGCCCGAGCGCCTGGAGAGCCTCCTTGGTGAACCCGAGGAAAGACCGATGGTTGCTCCGGCCATAAAAAACGAGCAATCTTTCGGCGAGGACGGCTACGTCCTCGGGACGCTCTCGCAGAGGAGGAATTTCGATCTGGATCACGGCCAGCCGGTAAAAGAGGTCTTCTCGAAATCGTCCTTCTTTGACGGCCGTCTCCAGGTTGATGTTGGTCGCCGCGATAATGCGGACATCGGCTTTGCGCGCCAGGCAGTCCCCGACGCGCTCATATTCTTTGTCTTGAACGAAACGCAGCAGTTTCGGTTGAAGGGAAAGAGGCAGATCGCTGATTTCGTCGAGGAAAAGCGTGCCTCCCTCGCAAGCGGCAATTCGGCCGGGATGGTCACGAACGGCGCCCGTGAACGCCCCCTTGGCATGCCCGAACAGCTCGCTTTCCAGGAGTTCTGAAGGGAACGTCGGACAGGATACCACGCTGATCGGCTTGGCTGCCCGATGGCTCCAGGAATGAATGGCGCGCGCCAATACGGTTTTACCGGTTCCGCTTTCTCCGCGAAGAAGGATGGTTGCGTCGGAGGTGGCCGCCTGGCGCGCCAGATTCACGACCCGCTGCATAGCGGGATTGGCGCTTGAAAAATCGATCTCGGGATGGGCCCTTCCCAGGTCTTCCTGCAGGGTGGCGATCCGTTGTTCCAGTGTTCGCATCTCGAACACCTTTTGGACCGCCAACTTGATTTGGGCCGGGGTGAACGGTTTTGGGATGTAATCGGTGGCTCCCCGCCGCATCGCCTCAACGGCCGTGTCGATGGAGGCATAAACCGTAATGACGATGATCTTGAGCCAGGGCGTTGTGGTCAGCAAGGCGGGGATCAAATCAAGCCCATCCTCCGTGCCCAGCCTCAGATCCACGAAGGCCAGCTCAAAGGACCTCTGTGTGGCTTCGGCTAAGGCATCCTGGAAGTTGCTGACGGCAATAACCTTGTGCCCTTCCGTCTCGAGGCATACGGATAATGTCTTCCGGATATTAGCTTCATCATCCACGACAAGAATATTCAAAGGCATGGCCGGGTTTTGTTCATCGCGGTCTGGATTTTTTTCTTTTTTGGATTCGGCGGACATGGGCTGAATTCCCAAAAGCAATATAGCCCTGTGGGCAAATCCCTGTCAATAGCCGTAAGCGTCTCCGATTGTGTGATTTTCTATCGGCGTCGGAATCGCCCCCCGGCCCCCCTCCGCTAGGGGGGCTTCAGGGGCGATTCCAACGCCTCTTTGAAATCACATATTTGGAGGTCCTTCTTCAATAGCCGGCCATCCCCTTCGAGGGGGTGATTTTTTGCTCCCAAATATCACCCCGAATATCCTCTTTCCAGACAATTGACAGTCCTTCCGGTTGACTTGATGATGGGAGAGAGAAAAAGCTCGGAGGACTGTAAAATTAGTGCTTCACTCAAGAACGCTCCTCTCCAATCTGCCCGCGGTCGGAAGTTTGAAAAAATGAGGGGGAACACATGAGTCGATACCCTTATCAGGGCCATAGACAGAAAATTGGCGTCAGGATATCGCTAGCGGTTGCCTTTATTTTGTTATCCATCTTTTTCATTCAAGCCCAAAACCTGAATTTCGGTCCCTATCGCTTTCAGGTTGTCCCCTTGTTTACGGCGGCGGGTGTCGAATGCTATGGATTCGATACCGTCGCGCCGCGGGCATTTCGCTATCGGACCGTCCTGATCAACCCGAAGATCCTGCGGCTGGCCGGTATCAACCCCGGGGATATCCTCCTGATCTCCCCTTTTAGTCGGGAGATTTATACCGCGACGATCGAAAGCGTCCAGACAGATGTCAACGGGGTCGTATCCCTGAGGGGGCGCATAGAGGGGACCACTGTTGGATATTTCCTGTTGTCCACGGCGGGAGGCTACGCGCTCGGCAGTCTGATCATCCCGGAACGTAATCTGGAATACGCGATCAATTATGTTGCAAGCCGGGGCGTCCACATCGTCCAGGAGCTGGACCCTAAAACGAAAGATGCCCTGGAAGACAGGCCGGCGCCTATTCCGTCGTCCGTGGCAGCGAACGAGCCTGTCCCGCCCTTGACGAGTTCTCTATCCGTCGCCGCCCAGGCCAACGTCGATCTCATGATCGTCTATACGCCGAACGCCATGAACTGGGCTTCGGGGCAAGGCGGCATTAATCTTGTGATCGCCCAGGCTGTCGAAAAAGGCCAGCTAGCCCTGAACAACAGCAGCGCGGGCATCACGCTCCGCTTGGTGCATTCGGCGTTGGTCAGTTATACGGAGTCCGGCTCCTCCTCCACGGACTTGAGCCGCCTGACCAGCACCAGTGACGGCTTCATGGACGAGGTCCACCAATGGCGCAACTTCTATGGAGCCGATATGGTGGACATTTTTGAGGATGTCGAGGATACCGGCGGCATCGCCTGGCTGTTGATGTCGACGGGCGGCCAACCCAGCTATGCCTTTTCCCTGGTGCGCGTCAAGCAGGCTTCTTGGACCTATACCATGATCCATGAGCTCGGACACAACTTCGGCCTTCATCATAGAAAGGACCAGGTCACCCAGCCAGGTCCGGGCATTTTTTCCTATTCGGCCGGTTGGCGCTGGATCGGGAATAACGGTTCCAGGTATTGCTCGGTGATGTCCTATCAGGAAACGTGGGATGGGTATTCGGTCGCCCAGGTTCCCTATTTTTCGAGCCCGGCGATTCTATATCAAGGCGTTCCTGCCGGTCATGCCGCCGATGGCGACAACGCCCGAAGCTTGAGACAAACCGGACCCGTCGTCTCCAACTACCGCTCCGAGCAAGAACCGGAGGTCTACTATTGGCTGACCGTGCGGGCGGCCGCCGGCGGGACCACGATTCCTGTCCCGGGTAAATACCAGTACAAAGAAGGGTCCGTCGTCACCGTCACGGCCAAGCCGGACACCCACTATTTGTTCACCACCTGGGACGGCGATGCGTCGGGGTCGGCTAATCCAATCAACGTCACTATGAACGCGGACAAATCCGTCACGGCCAATTTCCTCAGGATCATCTATCCCCCTTCGAATGCCCAGGGTGAAAAAGTCTTGAACCGGTCCCTGTCTCAGGCCGAATACATCAATATCCTGACCTGGAGCGCCAACCCCGATAACGAGGATATCGTGAATTACCGGATTTATCATATCGAAGACGGCCAAAAAACATTGCTCACGACGCTGGCGGCCGACGAGTTCGAATGCCGGTATCGAAAGATGAACAAGAATAGGGAATATACGTATCAGATCGTCGCCGTCAACAGCACGATGAGAGAAGGGGACCCGGCGGTCGTTGTGGTAAAATAAGCATTGTGAGCAGGAGCGAAAAATGAAAAAGATGGTCGTGATTGGGCTCGCCGTTTTAATGGCCTCGACCAGCGCTTTTTCTTTTATCGTCCTCGAGGCCAAAGGCCAATATTTTTCCCCATCCGAGAGGTATTTTCGGGATATCTACGGGGCCGGCTGGATGGCCGAAGGGGAGATCGGAATTCGCCTTTTCAAGGGTTTGGAGTTGTGGGCGGGGGGAGGCTATTTTTCAAGGAAGGGCCAATTGACCTTTACCCGGGAAGAGACAGCCCTGACCATTCAACCGGTGGGCGGAGGCCTTAGGTACAGGATCACGTCCGGGAAGATCTCCGGCTACGTGGGCGCCGGTGTGAATTACTATCAGTATAAGGAATCCAATCCGATCGGCGATGTGAGCAAAAACAGCGTCGGGTATGTCGGAAAAGCCGGGGTCTTCTTCAGGATCGTGCCCGGCCTGCTCCTCGATCTAAACCTCGGCTATACCTATTGCAAAATGACGCCCGCGGATTTCGAGATCAATATCGGCGGGATCGCGGCCGGGGCGGGCCTGGCCATTGAATTTTAATTTCTCTTTTTTCTCGCCATCT
>JAPKZH010000432.1 GCA_026393905.1 Candidatus Aminicenantota bacterium | reverse complement strand
GGCTTCCAGTTCCCCACCCATGTCAGAAGCCCCTCAGAATCATCCCGATTTTTTACCGCTTTCACACAATCATAGTATCCGGATATGCTCCCGCAGTCTTCCGGCGGGCCGGCCAATTGTCCATCCAGGCATTCCGGATATTTTCTTTTCGGCTCTCTGGGAAGTATTCGTTCGAGAAGCACGTCGAGCTCCCAATTATCGCCGAAATCATAGGTGTAAAGTGCCCTATCATCGGAATTCTTGAAAAATTCTTTCAGGGGGACTTCCGTCGTTAATAAAAATTCTTCTTCCTCGATATCTTCGACACAAAAGGGGCACTCGATGCGAGTTTTTCCTTTCGGCCGGCTGGCATCTTCAATGTCGAACATATGCAAATGATAATCCAGCCATCCCATGGAATCCTGGATGGCCACATGCAAATCATAGAACGTATAGTTTTCCGGCACCTGGATTCTTCTCCATACCGCCGGGTCGGTTTCCAGAACGGTGATCTTGAATTGATAGACATTCTTAAAAGTTCTCTTGCGCGGGAGGGTGACAATGATCTCCTTTTTGTTCAAAATGCTTCCCCTACTTTGAATCGAAATGGAATTCGATGAGATTATCCTCAACCTTTGGATATATCTTATCGATTTCCTTCTGGATCGCGATTGTTTTTTCGATAGCTGTTACAACTTTGCAGTAATGCTTAATA
Source organism: Candidatus Aminicenantota bacterium (assembly GCA_026393905.1). Lineage (GTDB taxonomy): Bacteria > Acidobacteriota > Aminicenantia > Aminicenantales > UBA4085 > JAPKZH01. The sequence continues at coordinate 1,947 of JAPKZH010000432.1, read as the reverse complement.
TCCTCAAGAGATCGCTTTCGTCCTTTTCCGTCTTACAGCCATCTTTCACAGACTTTATAGTCTCCGCGGACAGCGACATCGAATATTCTTTTTAAATACGTTTTAATCATGAGCTTTCAATATCCCCCCGACCTTATTGACGACTCCTTCAACAAATTTGATATAGCTCCGACATTCTTTTTCTGTGATTTCTATCCCGCCGCCATAGAAATCCAAATTTCGCTTTGAGCGCATGATATTTCCCAATTCTTCAATAGAACTATCATTCAATAATTGAGCTAGCTTTTGAATGATCTTGACTTGATGGCCGGGCACGCTTTTAACTCTCACGCCGTGGAAGCTTAATAAAGCTATCCCGGCTTTCAGAAGCGAAGTGTAGGCATAATTGAATTTCACATCTAGAATATCGACTTTTATCGCAATCGAAAGGTCTTTCAAGGAATTCATTAAATGATTTTGGATTTGTTGTTTCGCAAAAGCAAATTTTTCAAAATATTTATCTTCAATTTTTATCATAGAAGCTTAACGTTGTTATGTGTCAAGACTTTCGATAAAAAGGGATCATTATTTATCAGTCTTTGTCTCTTTTCTTTCTCATCTATATTGACGGTGTTAATTTCCCGGCCAATCTCATTTTGAAGAGAATTGAGCCTTCTTTGAAGCTCCAAGATATCATGATCTCCGACTATTAAAAGATCGATGTCGCTATGAGCTTTTTGCTTGTCTTCTGCAAAGGAGCCATAGAGGTAAGCTTCTCTTATCCCTCGGATTCCTTTCAATATCTCTTTTAACCGATCTTCTAGGCCGACCGTGGCAAGGACAATTTTTTTGTATTCTTTATAAAATGGAAACTTTTTATTAGTAGAATATATCTTAAGATTTCCTCTTATTTCACTCTTCAATAGCCCTTCGGTTTCCAGCTCTCTGAGTTTTTTGACAAGATTTCTCTTATCCAGGTTCAACCTTCGGGACAATTCATTGACATACAAGCCGTCCTCGGGATTAATGAAAAAATAGTTTAATATTTTTTTCGTTATATCAGATCTCAGTGAAATCATTGTTCCCCATTATTTACACCGATCAGTGTAATATATTACACCGTTATTGTCAAAACAATTTTTCTGAAAGATCCCAAGACTTAGTCCGTATCAGAAAAAGTACCTACTGCAGGCCATCATTCCAGGCACCGGAGCAATTTGACTCGGCCGTTTTCCCTGTGCTATAAGCCTGAATCATCGCCCTACGAAAAATGGAGGGACCATGAAAAGGGAAGCCCGGTTTGTCTTCATCCCCTTTATCCTCCTTTTAGCGGCCGCCCTTCTTAATCCTCAATCTGGCCCAACAGGCCAAACCGCGTCTCTTTATACCGAGGCCATTCGAGAGTTCGAAAAATTCGCCGCCGATCAGATGGCCTTGGACCGGACGCCCGGCTTGTCCATCGCTTTTATGAAAGGGGACTTCGTCTGGGCCCAAGGATTCGGGCATGCCGACCTTGAAAATATGGTTCCAGCCAAGCCCGATAGCTCCTTCCGGATGGCCTCCGTCACGAAAACCTTCACGGCTTTTGCCCTGCTACAGCTCGTCGAAGCCGGCAAAATCAACCTCGACGCCGAAGTCCAGACCTACGTCCCCTATTTCCCCAGGAAGAAATGGCCCGTGACCGTCCGGCAGGTGTTGGGGCACCTGGCCGGGATCAGCCACTATAAAAACTCGGCCGCCGAAGAGCATATCAAGGAGCCGAAAAACACCCGGGAGGCCGTCGCCATCTTCCAGGATTTCGACCTGGTCGCTGAGCCCGGTACACGATACAATTACTCGACGTACGGCTACAATCTCTTGGGCGCGGTCATTGAAGGCGCCTCCGGCCAATCTTACGGCGATTATGTCAAGAGCCACGTCTTTGAGCCGCTCGGCATGGACAACTCGCGGATGGACAACCCCGCGGAC
>JAPKZH010000403.1 GCA_026393905.1 Candidatus Aminicenantota bacterium | reverse complement strand
CAGTCCAGGTTCCCGGTGGGCTCGTCGGCCAGCAGCAGCTTCGGCTCATTGACCAAGGCCCGGGCTACGGCAATCCTCTGCTGTTCTCCTCCGGAAAGCTGGGACGGCCTGAGATGAGCTTTGTCCTCCAGGAACACCTCTTTCAGGATTTTTGAGCTCCGGGCCAAGGCTTCGCGCTTATCGACGCCCCTGATCATGAGCGGAAGCCCGACGTTTTCCAGAGTCGTGAATTCCGGAAGAAGATGGTAAAACTGAAAAACAAACCCGATTTTCCGGTTGCGGATCCGGGCCAGCTCTTTCTCATCCCTGGCGAAAAGGTCTTCCTCATCGAGAAAGACCGTTCCTTCGGACGGCCGGTCCAACGCCCCCAGCAAGTTCAGCAGGGTCGTCTTCCCGACGCCGGAAGCGCCCATGATGGCCACGGCATCGCCCGCCTCGAGCTCAAAATTCAAGCCCCGAAAAACCTGGAGGACGCCGTTAGGCAAAGGATATTCCTTGCCGAGGTTGGCGGCGCGCAGAAGGTTACTCATATTTCAAGGCCACGACCGGGTCGACCTTGGAAGCCCGGTGCGAAGGGAACAGGGTCGAGAGAAAGCTGATCAGGAGCGAGACGCCGATGATCAGGACGAGATCCAGGAGGTTGATATAAAAAGGGACATGGGAGATCTGGTAGATGTCGACGGGGACCTTGATCAGCTTGAAGGCGTTGGCCAGAACGCACCAGAGCAGGCCGAGGGCGGTCCCCGCGGCCGTTCCGATCACGCCGATCAAGGATCCCTGGAGGAAGAAAATCTTTCTGATGTTCCGGGATGTCGCTCCCATGGCGATCAGGATGCCGATATCCCTGGTTTTCTCCATGACCATGAGGATCAAGGTGGCGATGATATTGAGCGAAGCCACGAAGACGATCAGGGCGATGGTCAGGAAGAGGAGGTTTTTTTCGAGCTTGAGGGCCGAGAAGAGGGGCCTGTTGAGCTCCATCCACGTCGTGACATGGACCGTCGGCGGCAGGACGGATCTCAAATCTTCTTTGAATTTCGGCGCCGCGAAGATCTTTTCGATCATGACTTGGAGATAGCTCACCCGGTCTTCGAGCCCGAAAAATTTCTGGGCGGATGGAAGCGCCATGAGCGCCGTGGAGTTATCAAACTCAAAGAGGCCGGTGGCAAAGATCCCCGTGACCAGAAAACGCTTCCGTTTGGTCATGAGGCCCATGGGCGACAGGCTCGTCGAAGCCGCGACAACAGTCACGACATCCCCGATCCCTGCGCCGAGGCTCAAGGACAGGTCATGTCCGAGAAGGATGCCCTCCCGGCCCGTCTCCGGCGGGATTTGCCCGCTTTCCAACTCGCGGATCCATGGCGATTGCCTTTTTTCCAGGGCAAAATCCATGCCCTTGAGCATGGCCGGCTGGGTTTTCGAAGGTCCGGTGATCAAGGTCCAACTCAGGACGATGGGAGAGACGGACTTGACCCCTTTGAGCCCATGGATTCTTTCCATGATCTTGGCATAATCCGGCAGCCCGTCATCGACGAGATCCTGGACCATGAGGTGCGACGTCGCTCCGAGGATTTTGGCCTGGACGTCTCTCTGGAAGCCCGTGATCAAGGAGATGGCGATGATGAGGGCCATGACGCCGATGTCGATGCCCAGGATGGAAATAAAGGTGATGACCGAGATGAAGGCCTGCTTCCTTTTCGCGGTTAAATACCGCCTGGCGATGAAAGATTCAAAACTCATTTTACTCTTTCGGCCTCAGGAGCGGGAAGAGGATCACCTCGCGGATGGATTTCCGGTTGGCGAAAAGCATGGCCAGGCGGTCAATGCCGATCCCCTCACCGCCCGTCGGCGGGAGCCCGTATTCCAGGGCTTGGACATAATCCATGTCGACCGGGTGCGACTCTTCGTCCCCCTTTTTCCGCTCCTCGGCCTGCTCCTCGAACCTTTTTCTCTGCTCGGCCGGGTCGGTCAGCTCCGAGAAGGCGTTGGCGATCTCCATCCCGGCGACCATCAGCTCAAAACGCGCCGCCTCGTCCGGGTTGTCTTTGGCGGCCTTGGCCAGCGGAGAGACTTCCTTGGGTGGATTGATGATGAACGTCGGCTGGACGATCTGCGGTTTGACGTGCTTGTCAAAGATGATATCGATCGCTTTTCCGAAGGTCGAGGGCTTTTTTTCCGGAGCGAGCGCCGCGGCGAACTCAATGATCCCCTTCCGGTCGTCGAAGCGGCTTGGGGCCAGCCCGCTGTATTGAGAGAGCGCTTCCATGAACTTGACGCGTCGAAACGGTCTGCTGAGGGAAATCGTCTGTTCGCCGTAGGGAAATTCCTCTTTGCCGAAAAGCGCCCGGCTGAGCTGGCAGAGGAGCTCCTCGGTCAGGTTCATCATGTCGTTGTAATCGCAATAGGCTTCGTAGAATTCCAGCATCGTGAACTCGGGGTTATGTTCCGAGTCGATCCCCTCATTGCGGAAATTCCTGTTGATCTCATAGACCTTGTCCATTCCGCCCACGACCAGCCTCTTCAGGTACAGCTCCGGAGCGATCCGGAGATACAGGTCGATGTCCAGGGCGTTGTGATGGGTGCTGAACGGCCTGGCCAAGGCCCCGCCGGGAATGGCCTGCATCATCGGCGTCTCGACCTCGACGTACCCTCTCTGGTCGAAGAACCTCCGGATGAAGGAGACGATCGCGCTGCGCACCCGGAAGACTTCGCCGACCTCGGGATTCATGATCAGGTCCAGATATCGTCTTCGGTAGCGGAGCTCCACATCCTGGAGTCCATGCCACTTTTCCGGCAGCGGATGGAAACACTTGGCCAGGAAGGTAAAGGCGTCGCAGAGAACGGTCAATTCCCCGGTCCGCGTCTTGAACAGGACCCCTTTGACGTCGATCCAGTCGCCGATGTCGAACAGGGAAAAGAGCTCGTAGGCTTTCGGACCGGCCACGTCTTCACGCAGATAGACCTGGAGCTTGGCCCGGCCGTCGGAGATATGAAAAAACGTGGCCCGTCCCATCTGGCGGACCGAGACGATCCGGCCCGGCACCCGGACCTGGATCTTGTTGGCCTCCAGCTCCTCCTTGGTCAACGGCGGGAACTGGGCGACGATCTCGCTCGCGGTGTGGGTTTTCTCGACCTTGTGGGGAAAAGGGTCCACGCCCCCCAGGATCAGCCTTTGGAACTTCTCCTTCCGGGCGATCTCCTGGTCAGTTTTTTTTAGCTCGTCCTGTGGACCGGACGGTTCTTTGTTTGGAGGTTTGTTTTGATCGTTCATTGGTGTTGGCCTCTATGCTCTCCTGTCGAGGCTCGGTTTTTGCGAGCTTTTTGCGGACCGCGTCAAGGACACCGTTGACAAAGACGGCGGCCTCGTCGCTGCTGTATCGCTTGGCGATTTCAATGGCCTCGTTGATGACGATCGCCGGCGCTATCAGCTTTTCCTCGAGGAGTTCGAACACGGCGATCCGCAGGATATTGCGGTCGACGAAGGCCATCCGCGAAATCCGCCAGTGCTTGGAATTTCCCTGGATAAGGGCATCGACCTCGTCTTTTCGCGCGACAATCCCCCGCACCAGCCAGTTGGCGTACTCTTGGACCTGACCTTCCGATTTTTTTGAATTCCAATAGCCGGCCAAGACCCTGTCGAGATCGGCGTCATTGAATTCTAGCTCAAAAAGAATCTGGAGAGCGTTTTCCCGGGAGGTCCTTCTTTTGCCCATACAGGCGGCCGTTCGTCAGCCCAGCTTGGATTCTTTGATGAGGTTGAGCGTTTCGATCAGCGAGAAGACCGCGTCCCAACCCTTATTGCCGGCTTTCGTCCCGGCCCGCTCGATCCCCTGCTCGATGGTTTCCACGGTCAGGATGCCGAAGGACACCGGGATCCCGTCTTCCATGGCGATTTGGGCCAACCCCTTGGTCACTTCGGCGCTCAGAAAATCAAAATGGGGCGTGTCGCCTCTGATCAAGGCGCCCAAGCAGACGATCCCGTCGACCTTCTTGGACAGGGCTATTTTTTTGGTGATCAGCGGGATCTCAAAAGAGCCGGGAACTTTATAGATCGCGACATCGCTGTCCTCGGCGCCGAGCTTTTTCAAGGCATCCAGGGCGCCGTCCAAAAGCCTCCCCGTGATGAATTCGTTGAACCGGCTGACGACGATGCCGATCTTGAAGCCTTTAGCTTGGAGTTTTCCTTCGAATGTCTTCATGGCCTTCTCCTCTTTATTTTCCTTTAAAGTTGGCTTTTCGTTTCTCGAGAAATGCCTTTGTCCCTTCCTGGCTGTCCTCCGAGGCGAACGTTCTGCCAAACAGGGAGGCCTCCGTCTGCAATCCGTCTTGGAGAGACTGGTCCAAGCCCTCGTTGACCGCCTGGATGGAATATTGCAGGGCCAAGGGAGCGTTGGCAATGATCTCTTGGGCGAGTTTCCCGCAGGCAGCGGCCAGCTCGGCCAACGGAACGACCCGGTTGACGAGGCCGATCTCAAAGGCTTCCTTGGCATCGATGGTCCGTCCCGACAGGATGAGCTCCAGGGCTTTGCCTTTTCCGACGAGGCGGGCCAGTCTTTGGGTTCCGCCGTAGCCGGGAATGAGACCCAATTTAACCTCGGGCTGACCCATCTTCGCGTTTTCGGAGGCGATCCGGATGTGGCAGGCGAGCGCGAATTCCGTGCCGCCGCCCAGGGCATAGCCGTTGATGGCGGCGATGACCGGCTTCTTTGAATTTTCGATCAACGCCGTCACGTCCTGTCCTCGCTGGGCATATTCTTTAGCCCCGGCTTCATCCAGGCCGAGGAACTGGCTGATATCCGCGCCGGCGATGAAAGCTTTTTCCCCTGACCCGGTTAAGATGACCACTCTGACCTCGGAATCATCCTGGAATTCCAGGAAGGCCGAGCGGAGCTCAAGCACGGTTTCGACGTTCAGAGCATTGAGTTTCTCGGGACGGTGGATGGTGATCCAGCCGATCCCGTCCCCTTTTTTTGTCAGCAGGTTTTTGTATTCCATGTCTCCCTCCGTTTGAAAGCCTCGTCAGATTTTTTTCTCGTAGATCCGGTATTTTTTATGGATGTTCCCGCCGATCGAAGCGACGAACCTGTTGATCGGCTCATTGTCCTCGAGCTGCCAGGATATCTCGCACCATTGATAGCCTTTCTTGACGGCGTTCTCCTCGAGCTTGGAGTACAGGAGGTAGCTCACGCCCGATTGACGGTAGTCTTTGACGTCCACGATTAGAGGAGGCACCCAGTTGGGATCATTCCGGTAGACCTTCCAAGGAAACCGGAGGAAATCACGAAAATCCTTTTTCGTCTTCACTTTTTCGAGGCGAACGGCACTCACTTTTGACTCCAAGTTTTTTTATTCTAACAAATTGCCCTTCTTTTTGCACGAAAAAATATTGGCTAAAGGGATATCTTGTTTTTCGGACGGTCTTTATGTTAATAACATTCATGACATCCCTCAGCTTCAAAGGAGACGGCCATGATCGGAAAAACGGACTTCGCTGAACTCCCCGTTGAAAAAATGCGCTGGAAGTGCGACCCGGTCTCCATTCCCTTTGCCACGACCAGCGAGTGCGAGGCGTGCGACGAGATCATCGGCCAGGATCGGGCCCTCAAGGCGCTCCAGACCGGCCTAGACATCAAGAGCCTCGGCTACAACATCTTCATCACCGGCATGGTTGGCACGGGCCGGACAACGACCATAAAACAGCTGCTGGAGCGGCTGGAAAAGGGCGACCAGCCGCCCGACGATATCCTCTACGTCAATAATTTCAAATACCCCGACGAACCGACGCTGATCACCATGCCTCCTGGAAAGGGGAAGCTCTTTTCGACAGCCATGGAGAACCTCATCGAAATGCTCAAGCACAACATTCCCGAGCTGCTCAAGAGCAAGTACTACTCCGAGAAGCGTGATTCCATCATCGAAAGCCAGCAGCGGAAACAGAAAGAGCTCCTCCAAGGCTTTGAGGAGGAGGTCGCCAAGGAAGGATTTTCCGTCATCCAGGTCCAGATGGGATTGTTCGTCAAGCCGGACCTGATCCCCGTCATCGACGATCAGCCCGCGCCCTTCAACAAGCTGGAAGCCATGGTCAAGGAGAAAAAATTCCCCCAGAAGTCGCTGGAGGCGCTCAAGAAAAACTACGAAAAGCTGTCCGCCAAGCTCGAGGAGATCTTCGAACAGTTGAGGGAAATCGAAGAAGAGACCCGGACCCAGCTCAAGAACTGGGACGCCGAATCCATCACGCCCATGATCAAAGGGGCGATCTCGGAGGTCAACGCCAAATTCCCCTTCCCCAAGATCCCCGAATATCTCAAGGACATCGAGGATCACCTGATCCAGAGCATCGACCTCTTCAAAAACCAGAAGAAGGAAGAGAAGGAAAAAGAGGCCGTCGACCCGTTCTTGGAGTATCGCGCCAACCTCCTCGTCGACAACTCCGACTTGAAGCATGCGCCGGTCGTTATGGAAACCAACCCGACCTATATCAACCTCTTCGGCTCGATCGAATCGACGGTCAGCCGGTTCGGAGTTTTGCAGACGGATTTTACGAAGATCAAGGCCGGCTCCTTCCTCAAAGCCAACGACGGTTTTTTGGTCATCAACGCCCTGGACGCCCTCATCGAGCCCGGCGTCTGGACGACCCTGAAGCGGACTCTCCGCAACCAGATCTTCGAGATCCAGAACTATGCCTCGCTGTTTCTGTTCTCCACGACGCGCCTCAAGCCTCAGCCGATCAAGGCCAACGTCAAGGTGGTCATGATCGGCGATGAGGAAATCTATAACCTCCTCTATTTTGCCGACCAGGACTTCAAGAAGATCTTCAAGATCAAGGCAGAATTCGACTCCGAGATGGACAAGACGAGCAATACCATCCGGGACTATGTCCGGTTCATCAAGAAAATCTGCGACGACGACAAGCTTCTGTCGTTCGAAAAATCGGGCATGGCCGCCATCGTCGAATACGGGACGCGGATCGCCGGACGGCATAAAAAGCTCTCGACCCGATTTCACGTGATCGCCGATGTCATCCGGGAAGCCAGCTACTGGGCCCAGAAAGAGGGGCAAAAAATGGTCAGCGGCCCTTATGTCGAGCAGGCCATCCGAGAGCGCTTCGAACGGGTCAGCCTCATCGAAGACAAGATCCAGGAGATGATCGAAGAGGGCACAATCATGATCGATACGGAGGGCCAAGTCGTCGGCCAGGTCAACGGCCTGGCTGTCTACAACATGGGGCAGTTTTCCTTCGGCAAGCCGTCGCGGATCACGGCCAGGACCTCCATCGGCCGGGCCGGCGTCATCAATATCGAACGGGAAGCGGATATGAGCGGCAGCACCCACAACAAGGGCGTCCTGATCCTCGGCGGGTATCTGCGCGGGAAATATGCCCAGAACAAGCCGTTCGCATTTTCCGCCAGCATCGCCTTCGAGCAGTCCTATTCGGGGGTCGACGGAGACAGCGCCTCATCGACCGAGGTCTATGCCATTCTGTCAAGCCTGTCCCAACTGCCGCTGAGACAGGACATTGCCGTGACGGGATCGGTCAATCAAAAGGGCGAGATCCAGCCCATCGGCGGGGTCAACGAGAAAATCGAGGGGTTCTTTGATGTCTGCAAAGCCAAAGGACTCAAAGGAACTCAGGGCGTGCTCATTCCCCATCAGAACGTCCAGAACCTCATGCTCCGGACGGATGTCGTCGAGGCGGCGGCCAAGGGCCTCTTCCACATCTACCCGGTCAAATCGATCGATGACGGCATCGAGATCCTCACCGGCGTCCCGGCCGGAGCCCGGAAAGACGACGGAGCGTTTGACGAAGGAACGGTCAACGCCTTGGTGGATGCGGAGCTTCAGAGGCTGGCCTGCGCCTCAAAAGACTTTTATGAGGGCGAGAAGAAAGAAGAAATTCGGTGACACACACCGAATTATTCTAAGATGAGGAGCCAGCCTTTGCCCGGCTCGAAGGGGATCGGGTCATCGGGCGCGAACTCGGCTTCGAATTGAAAATCCGGGACCGCGGGCGCCCGGAGTTTCGCTTTAGAAGGATCCAATCCCAGCGCCTTCCAGTCGATCTTCAGCCTGCCCATGACAGGGCCTCTGGCCCAGCTGGCGACGGAGACGAGCACTTTGCCCTTTTTAACATACGCCGTGGCCAGGACATCTTTATGATCTGTTTTGACGGGGCAGGAATCGACCCAGTAGCCGATCATCCTGGAATCTTGCATCCCGAAATCATCCCAGACTTTCCAGAGCCGGGCCGGGTTGTTTCCGGACCAGGGGAGGCGGTTCGTCATGCCGTAAATCATGCCCCGCCAGGGGTTTCCTCCAGCCTCCAGCATCTCTCCCATCAGGCCAAACGGGATGCCGGAAACCTCGATCAGCCAGTAATCGGGAGGCGAATTGAAGTAATCGAAATATTCGCCGAACCAGAGCCGGTTGATGTAGGGAAAGTGCTCCAGATACAGGTTGGCACTCGAGGCAAAGCCGTCCCTGGGATTGTACTGATTGGCTGAATGGAGGTCGATCAGGGCGCCGGGTCTCGTCCGGCCCAGGATCTTTCTCACCCGCTTCATCGTCGTCCTGTCGAAAGCGACGTCGTCGATATACAGCCCGTCGATCCCCACGTTCTTGGCCAGCCAGTCCAATCCTTCCAGATAATAATTGTGCCAGCGCGACATGCCGCTGTTGATGATGGCCGCGTCCTTGAGCTGGGGCACAAACCAGGCGGCGATGTAATCGGACCCGACGTGCTCCTGCAGCCACGAATATCCGCCGCCAGGGCCTCGCGAGAAAATTTCGCTGCCCAGGCTGCGCAGCCCGAAGAGCTCGGCCGCCCGGTTGGACAGCTCGCGGATGGTGTTGTAGATCTTGACCTTGAACCCGCGCCGGTGGGCTTCGTCGATGTAGGCCTTCATTTCTTTCGGGCGGAGGAAGGGATAGTTGATGTAGGGATTGATGTCGTTGGCGTGGTGGATATTGATCGTGTTGGCACCCGTGCGGGCTACCTCGTCCAGAGTTTTGAACGAATGGATGAACCGCGTCGACCATTGGGCGTTCGTATCGATGGTCTTGAACGGCGTCAACAGAAAGTTGAAATCAAAATGCAGCTCGTCGCCGGGCCTGAGCGTGCGCGGCCCGCTGGTGGCCGTCAACAGCACCACGCCGCTGCCCGCTTCTTTCACCCGGCAGCCGCCCTTGCCCTCGTTGAACCAGGAAGGCGGCATGTTGAGCGGCTTGCTGAGATAAAAATTCGTGTTCAGCGGCCGGGAATAATTTTCCGCCCGCAGCGAGCACTGGACCCCCGCGTTGACATCGCCGATCCAGAGGGCATCCTGGTTATTCTTTTGGTCCCATGCCCATTGGAATTCCGCGGGACGGAACCCACCTTTGAAGCCCAGTCCCATCATGTATTTGGCGCTATCCTTGACCATAGGAATCTCGAGCCGGATGTCCTGGACGTCCAACGGTTTGGCCGCGGTCAGCCGGATTTTAAATTCGATAAATCCATCCATCTCCATCTGGGCCCGGCAATCCATAACAAGAGCGTCCGAAACATTTCTTGATTCCCAGGCCACAGCCCCGGGCCTCTGTTTGGTAAACTTGGGGCCGGCTTCCTTCCAGGACAAAAGCGCGCCGGCCGCGTCTTCGACCATCAATTTCACCGGCCCGGCCAGGACATCGCGGCCTCTCTCGACGAGATACGTCACTTCGGGCGCAAAGAAGCTCTGGACGCGGAGGGGAAATCCGGAAGGGCCGATTGTCACGCTCCGGCCCAGGCAACTGATGGTGCTCCCTTTGACGACGAGGGCGGTAAACGGAGCGACGATCTCGTCATCAAAAGCGATTTGCGAATCCAGCCAGCGCAGCCGCGATTGTCGTCCCGGTTCGCTGTCCCCGGCGTCGGGAATGACGTCACTTCCGACTTTGAGGGAAATTTTGATTTGGCGTTCCGGGATCCCACTCGGGACAACGCTCACCATCCCCTCATAAAGCCCCGGCCTGCAGTCCACTGGAACTTGGACGCCGCACCAGAGGGCTTGGATCTTTCCTTTGTCAACGGCGCAGGCCTTTTTGAACGGCTCGCCGTTCCAGTTGATGCCGCCGGTGTTGAAGCATCGCAGGGCGGAGGCCGGAATCAAAACGCCCGCCTCCGCATTTTTCAAATCGCTGAAACGGACATCGAGGTTTGGGATCGCCTGCCGGCCGGCGTAGAGGCTTATTTGGAAAGCATAGAATTCGCCGCGCGCCGCCTCGCCCCGGAATATGCCGAGCGGTCCCGTCTGGACCCATCGGAGAGGCAGGTCGTCGGTCATGCGGATGGGATATTTCCGGTCCTCCGGAAAAAGAAGAAACGGCGCTTGGGGATCCTTGGCCAGAAGCGACTGTGTCTCACCGGCCGTGGCGATGACTTCCATGGGATAGACGCTGCTAAACTCGTCGACGGACTGAAACTCGACGAGCTTCGCTTCGGGAAACTTCTTGAGGTCGCTCGTGGAAAGCCGTGCCGCAGCCAGGCCGTTGCGGTCCAGCCAAGCCGAGTCCGCCGTCACCTCGGGCTCGAGATATCTGGCGTTGGGATAATTTCTGCTGCCGGTGAGCCGATAGGGCAGGTAATAGACGTAGTAGTCGGGCTGCAGGTCCCTTCTCCGCCAAGAAATATGGGCCCGGACAGCATCGGCCTTTGTTTCGACCCTGAGAACAGCCCGATAATTGCCGAGCTCATCGCCGTTCCATTCCCCTATCCTGTATGGGACCTCCTGGCCAAACAACGCCGATGAAAACAGCAAGGCCAGCCATAACAAGACCGCCCTTCGATAGAAAGCTTGTTTGCTCCAGCTCAAAATGCCCATCGGGTTTCTCCTTTAATTCTTGCAGACGATCTCGTTGATCGACCAATGGCGGGCTTCATGGGAGCGGGTCAGCGTGATCCGCAGGTAGCGGATTTGGCGCGGTTCGAAATGAACATCGACTTTGTATTGAGAAAAGTCCTCGATCATCCGAAGGTTCAGCGGCGGAAAAAACGAGGGATTTTCGTTGAGTTTCGTCCATTGCCTTCCGTCCAAAGATCCTTCAACGATAAAGCTCCTGGGAAAATCCAAGGGATTGTTGTTCAGAACGAGCTCCACTCGCCGGATGTGAACCGGTGAGCCAAGATCCAGCCGGAAATAATCGCCCTGCCTCTGGGGATAGCCTGTCGACCAGCCTGTATCCGCATCCCCGTCAAAGGCCAGCTCGACCAGATTCCTGTTTAAGCCGGCATCTGCCTTCCATTTTGTCCTGTCGCCGACGTCCACCAGCCGCCCGTCTTCAGGCGTCTTCGGAGCGGCCGGAAGCAGCCTGATCAAAAAATCCCCATCCGTCTGGACGACGAGCTCCACGCGGCTCATGAAATTCCGGAGCCGACGGACAATGTCCCTCCCCTTTTCAGGACGGAATCCCCGAGTATGGACCAGGATATATCCAACCTCCAGGTTGTTCAAAAGCTCGAATGTGGATTCCGAGGGGAACTCGTCCATGGCCTCCCGGATGACGCGGTATCCCGGCGGAGCATAGCCGCTGTAGCCGTTGACGATATTCCTCCAATGGTAAATCGAATAATAAACGGCCGCAGCCTCCTCGAACTCCTCCCAGTCGTGGGCCGGCATGGGAAGCTCGATGAGCGATGCCTCCTTGGGCAGCTTTCGGACGGCCGCATAGATTTTTGGGATTTGGCTTCCGACATTCACTTTTGCCAGAGGCATGGGCACGGACGCATAGTCGGCCAAGACGAGCAGGGCCAGGGCGGCCGGCCCGATCGTTCGAAGCCGGGGCCGCTTCCATTTTTCCGATAAAAAGACAACGCCCCAACCGCTCAAAACGGCCAAGCCGAGCATCATGAGAACGGCAAAGCGGCTTGGGACGCGAAGGTTTTGAAAACCGGGCATCCAGCTGTAAAACAGGCCGTAGAGCCCGCCGATGACCTCCCGGCCGAGAAGCCTGACGACAGGCCCGAGAGAAAGCAGCCAGGCAAGAACGGCGACGAGCAAGTAATATTTCTGGGGCGGGCTGGCGGCGCGGAAGAAACGCAGCCAACCGGACCTGAGATTTTTGCCGAGAAGGATCCTCAAAATCAGCGAAATCAAAAGGATCAGGACGGGATTCTTCAGCTGATGAACAGAGACGCCGATCCCGGCGAGTCTCCCCGCGAATCCGCCCGTAATGCCGACGGTCACAACAAAGATGAGCAGCAGGATGTTCACAACGTCCCAGCCAAAAAACCATCTTCTTTTTGCGCCGGTCTTTGGCGGCGTCTCTCGCCGGACTTTTTTTATTCCCAGCCACCACGCCAGCGTCAACAAAACGGGAAAAACGCCCGGACAGAGCTGCCACTCTTGGGCTCCCAGCTTCCCCGTCAGCCATCCCCAAGGCACGTTCCAGGCGGGGACGAACAGAAAGTGCTGGAGCTCCGCAGAATAGAACTTGACCTCCCACACCGGTCGGGCAAACAGCATCCTAGCGTGAAGCTTGAAGTACGGATAAAAATAGGGAAAAAGCACGGCAAAGCATAGGACCGCCAGCAAGGCCATCCGCGACCAAAAAAATCCCTTGCGCCAATATCCATGCTTCAGGGCAAGATAGAGGACCAGAAGTCCGGCGAAAAGCGTAAGGTATTCGCCGTAATAGCTGCAGCTCATAACTTGGAGCAGGTAAAAGAAGGCTATGCCCAGCGTATTTCGAACCGTAGGCTCCTCAAAAAAGCGGTGGATGAACAAAAAGCAGAGCGGCATCCAGGCGAAATAGAGCAGCTCCAGATGGCTGATATGGGCGAAACGGTAAGGGAAAAAGGCAAAGATCAGCCCGGCCATGAAAGCCGCGGTTCGCGACAGCGTCAGGTGTCTCACCAGCAAGTACATGCCCAATCCGCAGAAAAAAAATGACAGGATGAAAAGGATATTGTAGGCGAGAACCGGACTGAGGCCGAGGGCCATGAACGGAGACCCTAAGACGGCCAGGGCGGGAAGGCTGTCGGCATAATAAAGGGTGTCACGGTGCGGATAAAAGATGTTGGCGTCTGCAAATTGGGAAAATCCGGATCCTGCGGCCCGGACATCCCAGGCCAAAACCCAAATCGTGTAGAGAGGGTCCCTGAGGTCGGAAGGGACATGATCGCCCATGTGAAACAGAAGAGGATAGGTCATGACCAAAGAAAGAATCGCCAAGAGCAAGAAGACAGTCAAGTCTTTCTTGGCAAGCTTCAAAGCCGTCTGTTTCATGGATGGTGACGATCGCCGAGTCCGACAAGGCGCTCGAGATGCATGACCTCGGCATGTTTCAACAACCTCCATTGGCCGGACGGCAGGTGTTCAAGCCGGAGGCCTGCAAAAGCGACTCTTTTCAGCCCGACCACGCGTTGGCCGACGGCTTCGAACATCTTCCGGACTTCGCGCTTTCTTCCCTCATGGACTTCGACCAGGAGGGCGCTTTTGTGAGGGGTCTGCTCCTGGGCGACGATCTTGGCCGGCGCCGTTTTTCGGCCTTCCAAAAAAATGCCCTTCTCGAGCCTGGAAATCTCCGAGGACTCGACTTCTCCGGCGGTCCGGACCAGGTACTTTTTCTTGACTTCGTATCGGGGATGGGTCAGGCGAAAAGCCAACTCTCCGTCATTGGTCAAAAGGAGCAGACCTTCGCTGTCCTGGTCCAGCCTGCCCACGGGAAAGACACCCTTTTCGAGTTTCGGAATCAATTTCCGGATCGTCGGTCTCTGGAAAGGATCGGAGAGCGTCACCAGGTAGCCGGCAGGCTTGTTCAGCATGTAATAGACAAACGTCCGCCCGGTCTGGACTTTTTTCCCGTCCACGGCGACCCGGTCTTTGACCTCATCGATCTTCACCCCTAGGTTTTCCACGAGCTGGTCGTTGAC
>JAPKZH010000096.1 GCA_026393905.1 Candidatus Aminicenantota bacterium | reverse complement strand
CCCTGTTTATTCCCATCTCTGCCGACGAGGGGTTGTGGCTGTTCAACATGCCCCCTCTCAACATCTTGAAAACGAAATACAATTTCGCGATGACCCAGGACTGGCTGAAGCATATCCAGCTGTCCTCTGTCCGCTTCGGCGGTGCCTCGGGTTCGTTCGTCTCCCCGGACGGTCTTGTCCTCACCAACCATCATGTCGGCCGCGGCGCCGTCCAGAACTTGAGCACCAAGGACCGCGACCTGATGAAGACCGGGTTCTACGCCAAGACGAGGGCCGAGGAGCTCAAATGCGCCGGCATGGAGTTGATGGTCCTCCAGGACATCGTCGACGCGACCTTCCAGGTCGCCGGCGCCGAAAAGCCGGGCATGACCGCGGCCCAGGCTGCCGAAGCCAGGGATAAGATCATCGCCGCTCTGGAAAAACAGAACTCCGAACAGACCGGCCTCCGCTGCACGGTGGTCAATCTCTATTCGGGCAGCATGTATCATCTCTATAAATACAAGGTCTATACCGATGTCCGGCTGGTCTTTGCCCCGGAACATCTGATCGCTTTCTTCGGCGGCGATCCCGACAACTTCACATATCCTCGTTATGATCTCGACATCACGCTCTTCCGGATCTACGAAAACGACAAGCCCCTGAAAACCGATCATTATCTCAAATGGAACACGACCGGCCTCAAGGAAGGCGAGCTCGTCTTCGCCTCCGGGAATCCCGGATCGACGGGCCGTCTGCTCACCTACGCCCAGATGGAATTCCTGCGGGACGTCAGATATCCCTTCTCCATCGCTAACTATGAACGGCGCAGGAAGCTCCTCAAAGAATTCGGAGACAGGGACCCCGAGTCCGCCAGTATCGCCCAGGGGCCGCTCTTCGGGATCGAAAACAGCCTGAAAGCCACAGTCGGATACCAGTCGGGCCTTCTGGACAACAATCTGATGGACAAGAAGGCCAAGGACGAAGAGGCCCTGCGGGCGTCCATCCGGCAGAATCCCGAGATGGAGGCGGAGTTTGGCAAGACCTGGGACGAAATCGCCGAAGCCCAAAAGAAATTCACGACTTTTTATAAAGCCTACACTTTTTTTGAGGGCGGCAGCGGTTTTGCCACGACCTACTTCAACACGGCCCGGTCGCTCGTCCGGCTGGCCATGGAAAAAGACAAGCCCAACGACCAGCGGCTGAGGGAATACAGGGATGCCTCCCTGCCGTCCCTGACCCGCCGCCTGACCACCCCGCTTCCGATCTATGATGAGCTCGAGGTTTTCAACCTGACCGATTCGCTGATCCAGCTCCAGAAACAGCTCGGCTCTTACCAGGAAGTCAAATGGCTGATGAGCGGCAAACTCGCCGAAAACGTGGCCAAGGAATTGATCGCCGGGACTAAGCTCAAGGACGTGGAAGTCCGGAAGAAATATTTGGAGGGCGGACTGGATGCCATCTACATGTCGGACGACCCGATGATCAAGCTGGCCCTTCTCGTCGACCCGATCTCCCGGGGCCTCAGAAAGAAGTACGAACAGGAAGTCGATTCGGTCGAGGCCAAGAACGGCGCCTTGATCGCCCGGGCCCTGTTCAAGCTCAAAGGGACATCCATCCCGCCGGATGCCACGTCCACGCTGAGGCTGAGCTTCGGCGCCGTCAAGAGCTATGTCGAGAACACAAAGAAGATCCCCTTCTTCACGACCTTCCAGGGACTCTACGAAAAGTCGGCCAAATTCGGAAACCAGCCGCCTTACGAACTGCCGCCGAGCTTCATCAACAAGAAGGCGGCCGTCAAGCTCGGCACGCCGCTCAATTTTATCTCCACCTGCGATTCCATCGGCGGCAACTCCGGCTCTCCGGTCATCAACAGAAAGGGCGAATTCTCCGGGGTCCTGTTCGACGGCAACATCCAGTCGCTCCCGGCCCGGTTCGTCTATTCGGATGAGCAGAACCGCTCGGTCATGGTCCACTGCCAGGGCATCATCGAAGCCCTGCTCAAGGTCTACGAAGCCAAGCCTCTGGTTGATGAACTGCTCGGCAAGCCGCCCGCCAAGCCGCCCGCCAAGTAAGTCGCTGAACGATAGGGCTGAAAATTATTGGGTAACGACGGGCAAAGCCCTGTCCGGTGGAAAGCCTTTGAGGGCGCGGCGATAGCGCCAGCGCCTAGGCCCGCTTCTTCAGCCTAAGATAGGCCAGGCCGCCCAGGATGATCAAGGCGTTGATGACCATCAGCGATTTTCGATTGTAAAAACGAAAAAGAGTTTTTCCCAGGATTTCTCTCAGGCTGGCCCCGATGATGATGAAATTGCCGGCCAGGATATATTTAAGAGCGGGCGGAAACCGGCCGATATAGTTCAGTAAGAGGACGACGGCCGGCAAGGCATAGAGATAGTTATAATACCAGCCCAAGGGGGAAAAGACCGGGATCAGGGTGAACAGGAAAGAGGCCTCCAGGGTTTCAGGCCTCTCGAGTGAGCTCTTTTTTCCCAGTCCCATCATCCATAAAAAGGCGGCCCCCAGCGCTGCGAAAACCGCGCCGAAAAGGATCTCGACCCAAACCTTGTCCTGTCCCCCGAGAAGCTTCCATAGAAACGCATAAAGGGAAGCATTGTCGGAAACCGCCATCAAAACGGGGGTCGACTGCGAAAGCGTGCCGACCCATTCCCTCAGGACAACCAGGTTCCCCGCCCAGCCGAAAATAACTGCCGGCAGGATCAAGCCCAAGGCTAAAACCGCGACGCCGGAGGCGACAATCTTGAGTCGCCTCTTGAGCAAAAAATAGGGCAGAAAGACGAGCGCATAGGGCTTGAAAAAAATGGAGATCCCCCAGAGAATCCCGGAGGCGAATTCTCTTTTTTTGATCGATGCCAGGAGCATCAGGATCAGGATGAAAATGAGAAAGATATTGACCTGGCCGAGCTCGATCTCCCGCCCCGCGTATTTGGCCAATATCAAAAGGCCGAGACCGATGACGAACCATTTCCGCTTCTGCCAAGAAGGCAGGCACCGATAGGAAATCCAGAATCCAGCGAAAAGGCAAAAAATCTCAAGGTAATACCAGATGACCTTCGCGACTTCATAGGGCAGCGCGGCAAAGGCCGAATAAAAAAGGGCCGATACGGGCGCATACTTGTACTGGAGATGGCCGTCGACAGTCCGGTACAAGGTTTCTCCCCAGAGAATACGCTGGCCGGCCCGGTAGCAGACGCCGAAATCGGACATGTCCTTCTTGACCCAGCCGAGATAGACGCCATAAAAAAAACCAATGATGAGAATGCCTATGAGGCCGAAAAGGGCGATTCTTTTCCAGCTCGTATCCTTAATTTTTGTCAATTTGGGATCGTTCATATTTAGTCCAACCTATTAAATTTCCCGGCGTTAGTCAATATGAAGGTTCAAATCGCAACTTGGCTTGAAATGGGCTGCCGGATTAGATGCTCTTGGGAAGAGAGCTTTGAAAAGGGATGAAGCGACCATGAGGGATTTAGCCTAAAAATTTCGGCTTTTTCGGGAAGCCTCCTTGAGGCCAGCGAGAATGTTTGAGCTTGTACAATAAAACAGGATACGCTCAATTGTGGACAAGGACCTCTTCTTATCGCGGTTAACTTCCATGCGAGAAACGCAGCCGCCGAAAAAGACGAAATTTTTATGGCGTGAAAAATCCCGTTAGGGAGCGAATCCCTTTTCGAGGCTCTCTTCTGGGCTGCCTCCCCCGAGCTGAAATTGACAACCTCCCTCCCTTTCTGTTAAAAATGGGTAATGTTTAAATGGCTCATCACCAAGATCTTCGGCACTCAGAACGAGCGCGACCTCAAGAAGCTCCAGCCCTATATCGCCTCGATCGGCGCTTTTGAGCCCGAGATCCAGAAGCTTTCCGACGCCCAGCTCCAGGCGAAAACCGCGGCATTCAGGGAAAAGCTGAAACAGGGAGCGGCTCTCGACGACCTTCTCTCCGAGGCTTTTGCCGTCGTCCGGGAGGCCGCCCGCCGAACGGTCGGCATGCGCCATTTCGACGTCCAGCTCATCGGCGGCGTCGTCCTCCACCAGGGCAAAATCGCGGAAATGAAGACGGGCGAGGGAAAAACCTTGGTCGCCACCCTTCCCGCCTACCTGAACTCCCTCGAGAACAAGGGCGTTCACATTGTCACCGTCAACGATTACCTGGCCAAACGCGATACGGAATGGATGGGCCCCATCTTCAAATTCCTCGGCCTGAGCGTCGGGACCATCCAGCACGATATGAATGACTATGAACGGCAGGTCGCCTACGGCTGCGACATCACCTACGGCACGAACAACGAATTCGGGTTCGATTATCTTCGCGACAACATGAAATTCCGTCGCGGCGACCTTGTCCAGAGGGAATTCAACTACGCCATCGTCGACGAGGTGGACAGTATCCTGATCGATGAAGCCCGCACTCCGCTGATCATCAGCGGGCCAACCGAAGAATCCACGGACCTCTATTACAAAGTCGACCAGCTCATCCGCCGCTTCCATAAAGACAAGCATTTCACGGTGGACGAAAAGACGAGGACGGTCTCTATCCAAGAAGACGGGGTGTCTGAATCCGAAAAATTCCTCAACGTCACGAACCTCTACGATCTGGCCCACATGGACCATGTCCACCACATCAACCAGTCCCTCAAGGCCCACTATCTGTTCAAGCGGGATGTCGACTACATGGTCAAAGACGGGCAGGTCATCATCGTCGACGAGTTCACCGGACGGCTGATGCCGGGCCGCCGCTACAGCGACGGCCTCCACCAGGCGCTGGAAGCCAAGGAGCGGGTCCGGATCGAGGAAGAAAACCAGACCCTGGCCACGGTCACCTTCCAGAATTATTTCAGGATGTATAAAAAGTTGGCCGGGATGACGGGAACGGCCGCCACCGAAGCCCCCGAATTCCATCACATCTACAAGCTGGACGTCCTCGAAATTCCGACCAACAAGACCCTGATCCGCCATGAAGCCCCGGATGTCGTCTACCGGACGGCCAAAGAAAAATGGGAAGCCGTCCTGAACGAAATCCTGGAGCTGAATAAAAAGGGACGGCCCGTCCTGGTCGGCACGGTCTCCATCGAAAAATCCGAGCACCTCAGCGCCCTGCTCAGGAAAAAGGCCGTGAAGCATGTCGTCCTCAACGCCAAATATCACGAGATGGAGGCCGCCATCATCGCCCAGGCAGGAAGGATCGGCTCCGTGACCATCGCCACGAACATGGCCGGCCGCGGCGTGGATATTCTGCTGGGCGGCAATTCGGAAGCCATCGCCAAGGAGCAGCTGAAGAGGGCCGGCGTCGACCCGCTCAAAGTCACCAAAGAGCAGTGGGAAAAAGCCCTGAGCGAGGCGACCAAGGTGACGAAAGACGAGCACGAAAGAGTCGTCGGGCTCGACGGGCTCCATATCACCGGCACGGAACGGCATGAGGCCCGCCGGATCGATAACCAGCTTCGCGGCCGGGCCGGCCGCCAGGGAGACCCCGGTTCCTCCCGTTTTTTCCTCAGCCTGGAAGACGACCTGATGCGCATCTTCGGGAGCGATCGGATCTCGGGCTTAATGGCCCGGATCGGCATGAGCGATGGGGTGCCCATCGAGCATCGCATGGTCAGCAAAGCTATCGAACGGGCCCAGAGACAGGTGGAAGGCCAGAACTTCTCCATCCGCAAACATCTCCTGGAATACGACGATGTCATGAACAAGCAGCGCGAAACGATCTACAAGCAGAGGCGGGAAATTCTCCAGGGGAAAGACATGAAGGAATATGTCCTGGAGCTCGTCGAGACGCTCGTCGATTGGCAGATGGATCAATATACCAACAAAGCCAAGGATCCGGATGAATGGGATGTGCCGGCGTTCGAAAAGGCCGTCGGCGCCCAGTTCGGAGTGAACCTCGAAGATTTGAAGATCGATTGGCTGGCCGCGAGTTTCGACGAACTGCGAGAAAAGATCCTCGGCCGCCTGCTCGCCGCCTACGGAGAGAAAGAGAAGCTGCTCGGCCCCGACCACATGCGGGAATTCGAGCGGATCATTCTTCTCCAGGTCATCGACACCCAATGGAAGGACCACCTCCTGGGCATGGATTATCTGAAAGAGGGCATCGGGCTGCGGGGCTATGGACAGCGCGACCCGCTGATCGAATACAAGAAAGAGAGCTATGACATGTTCCAGGCGATGCTGGACAGGATCGAGGACGACACGATCCGCTACCTCTTCCTGATCCAGCCCGTGACGGAGCGGCAGGCCGAAGTGGAGATGCCCCAAAGGCGGCAGACGCCGATGTACTACCGGCAGCCCCAGCAGGCCTCGGGCCGGAAGGCCCAGCAGGCCCGGTCGCTGATTCCAAAAAAACGAAAAAAGAAATGACAAGGAGGAGCCATGCTGGATGAGAAAATTCTGGAAGGCCTGACCTTTGACGACGTCCTGATTCTTCCGGCTAGGTCCGCCGTCCTCCCCTCCGACGCCAACGTCCAGTCGCCGCTGAGCCGGAATATCGTGTTGAATATCCCCGTCACGAGCTCCCCCATGGACACCGTGACCAAATCGAAAATGGCTATCGCCCTGGCCCAGCAGGGCGGGATCGGGATCATCCACCGCAACATGCCCATCGAAAACCAGGCCGACGAAGTCGACAAGGTCAAACGGCACGAGAGCGGCATGATCCATGACCCCATCAGCATGAATCCGCAAGACAAGATCTTCCAGGCCAAGGAAGTCATGCAGAAGTACAGGATCTCGGGACTCCCGATCACCGATGAAAACAACAAGCTGGTCGGCATCCTGACCAACCGCGACATCCGCTTTGAAAACCGGGTCCACTTGCCCATCGAGCAAGTCATGACCAGGGAGCTGGTGACGGTGCCCGTCGGGACGTCCCTCGCCGAGGCCGAAAAGCTCTTCCACAAGCACAAGATCGAGAAGATCCTGATCGTCGACGAAAAATTCCACCTCAAGGGCCTGATCACCTACAAGGACATCCTGAAGAGGATCCAATACCCATTTTCCGCCAAGGACAGCCTGGGCCGGCTCCGCGTCGGAGCGGCGATCGGGGTCGCAGATGACACGCGGGACAGGGCCGCGGCCTTGATCAAGGCCAATGTCGATGTCCTTGTCGTCGACACCGCCCACGGCCATTCGCAGCGCGTCCTGGACACGGTCAAGATGCTCAGGAAGGAATTCCCGGACCAGGAACTGATCGCCGGCAATATCGGGACGGCCGAGGCCGCCCAGGACCTCATCGAGCTCGGGATCCACGCCCTGAAGGTCGGCGTCGGACCCGGCTCCATCTGCACGACCCGAGTCGTCAGCGGAGCCGGCATACCCCAGATCACAGCCATCGCCGAGGTCTGGCGGGTCGCCGGCCCTAAAAAGATCCCCATCATTGCCGATGGGGGCATCAAATATTCGGGCGACGTGACCAAGGCGGTCGCCGCCGGGGCAAGCACCGTGATGCTGGGAAACCTCCTGGCCGGCACGGACGAAGCGCCCGGCGAAGCCGTCATCTACCAGGGCCGCTCCTACAAGATCTACCGGGGCATGGGGTCGCTCGAAGTCATGAAGGAAGGCAAGAGCCGGGACCGCTATTTCCAGGACATGTCCGCTCCGGAAGCGAAGCTTGTCCCGGAAGGCATCGAAGGCATGGTCCCCTACAAAGGCAATGTCGCCTCGATCATTCAAATGGTCGTGGGAGGCTTGAAGTCGGGCATGGGCTACGCGGGCTGCCGGACGATCGAAGAACTCCAGCAGCGGGCCCGGTTTATCAAGATCTCGGAGGCGGGGCTCAAGGAAAGCCATGTCCATGATGTCACGATCACTAAAGAAGCTCCAAATTACCGCTTGGAATAAAAAAATCATCATCCCTCTCGCCCGATGAAGGGGGGATAAGAAGGTGGAACGATCATGTCATTATTTCTCATGAAATCCATCATCGCCATCTTTTTTCTTCTGGCGGCTTTGTCCGCCGCTTTCGCCATGCTGACCTTGATGGGAAAAATGGAGAGGAAAACCGGCCCGGAAACGCTCCGCAAAATCCATAAACGCGCCGGGTTCGTCTTCGGTCTCCTCCTGCTCGTCCTGAGTATCATCTGCATTATCTACCTGGGCAAAGCGGGCGATCAAATCTCGCTGAGGGCTGTTCTCCACACATACCTCGCGCTCTTCCTCCTGGCAATTTTTACCCTCAAAGTCATCATCGTCCGTTTTTTCCGGCAATTCCTCAAAATCGTCCCGACCCTCGGCCTGACGGTTCTGGTCCTGGCGGTCGTGATCTTTTTGAGCTCGGCGGGCTATTTTTTCCTTAGGTCGGCGGGGATCTCTAGTCAACCGGCCGCTTCTTCCCCGACGCCCGCATCGTCTGTTCAAGGCAGCGCCGAAACCGGAGCCCAGATCTTCGAGGGCCAATGCGCCAGCTGTCATTTTGCGGACAAAGAGGACAGAAAATCGGGACCCGGCCTAAAAGGAATTTTGAGACGGGAAAGACTGCCCGTCAGCGGACGGCCGGCCACTCCGGAGAATATCCTGAAGCAGCTGAATGCGCCTTATCTGGCGATGCCCTCCTTTCCCTCTCTGGTCGGCCAGGATGCCGCAGAGCTGCTGGCCTACCTAAAAACCCTTTGATCGTTCATTGTCTTAGCCTCATATTTTTCGGCGGCATGTGATTTCGAGGAGGGGCCGGAATCGCCCCTCGCCCCCTCGGGAACCAGTCCCGTCGGTTCCCCCCGCCGAAAGCCTCCGGGGCCGCCCTCCGCTATGGAGGCGAGGGGCGATTCCGGCGCCTCCTCG
>JAPKZH010000114.1 GCA_026393905.1 Candidatus Aminicenantota bacterium | reverse complement strand
GGGGTACTTGCGGCATTTCGAAGACAGAAATAGCTGAATTTGTCCTTATTAATCTTCGTGATTCTCACGAAATATGCCTGGTTTTTTCATAAACAAATGATTTGTTCTTAAGAATAGTCGCTTTTATTCTTCTTAAAGCGGAAAAATAATAATAAATCAAAAAACCTCTCAAACTCATTTGCAAACTTCTTAGTTTCCCTACACAGGTGCGAGCAAAATAGTCAGTTGCACGTACAGGCTTAGGCCGTAACGTGTATCATATTCCCCACATCTCCTTTGCCCTTATATTGTCAATGGGCATCGAAAATCCTACCTCTTGTGGGCAATAAAAATATCTTCCCTCCCTTCCTGCCCCCTTTTCCATTTTCCGCTCTCCCCCCTCTCCGACTTGCCCTTGTATTTTTTCGGAATATGTCATTGGCGATTTCTGGGTCGCTGGAGATCTCGTTCCATTGGTTGGGGCCGCGGCCAAACGTCATGACGAAGGCGCCCTTGTCATAGCGGCGTGAGACGAGACGCTTGAGAGAGCGGGGCGTACTGATGTAATCGCTTACAATGTGTTTGCCTCTTCTCGTGTTCTAGGATATGTTTGTGAAATACCATAAGCTTTTTCGAGTGACAAACCTCATGATCTAGATGAACATGTTTGCTCTGAATATTCCTTTTGATGCGATCCAAAGGTCGGAAGAGACCGAACGCCTGGTGATGAGAGGGGAAAAGCGGCTCTATTATAAATTTCGCGCGGCGCCCTACTACGGCGGAATTGCAACTGCCGATGCCGTCGGGTGTTCTTTTCTCTGCGCCTATTGTTGGAACTACGGCCGTAATGAAGATCCGGTCCGCTTCGGGAGATTCTTCTCGCCGGAGAACGTTGCAGATAATCTGCTGGAGATCGCCCGCCGACGTTCTTTCAACCTCTTCCGTGTCACCGGCTCCGAACCAATCCTGGGAGAAGCCTCTTTCAAACATCTGATTAAGGTCATTGAAATTATTCTAAACGCACAGCCTCAATCGAACTTCATTCTCGAAACCAACGGTTTGATGCTTGGGTGTAAGGAGGAGTTAGCTCAAAGGTTGAGATTTACCCGCCTTTTAGTCAGGGTCGCCATCAAGGGCGTCAACGAGGCTTCATTCGAAAAGATATCGGGCGCTGGAAAAGAATTCTTTCGTTATCCTTTTTTGGCGCTCGTAAACCTGGAGAGGAATGGTGTCCGGGCCTGGCCGGCCCTTATGGAAGAGCTATTCACAGAGTCTGTGATGAACGAACTCAAACAAACGCTCCGGGAATACAATATCCATTCCGACCTAGAGTTGGAAAGTCTGGAAGGCTATTCCTTTGTCCTCGAAAACATGAAACGGAGAGGAATCTGCCTTAAAAAAGATCATTGATATGGCCCGCTGCATTCGATGTTAGAAAGAATCGCCCCTTGCCCCTCTCCGACTTGCCCGGTATGTTCTGAAACCAAGTCTGTAAATAGATATTCAGCTACCGGCGCCGTCTGCTTTCCCCCCCCGACTTACGTTGGATGTTTCTTCATGAGATATGAGAGGATGGATTTGGGCGATCGTTAGCTAAAGAAGGCCTTGCTCGTTCTCAAAGAACTTCAGGTATAATGCAAGGAAGAGAAAAATGACTTCTCCATATAGAAGCTTTAAAGAATTCTCTGAGCGAGAAATTGAGGGTCGGGATTATCAAGTGAGAATTGTATCCAGGCCAGGAAATATTCTTGTGATGGCTCCTCATGGAGGGAAGATCGAACCAGGTACATCGGAAATTGCTGAGGCCATTTCTTTACACGGTTATTCTTTCTACAGCTTCGATGGCTTAAAGCCCAATGGAAATAGTTTACTTCATATTGAAAGTCATCTTTTTGATGAGCCGCGTGCGATAAAAGCGATAAAAAAGGCTGATGTCGTGATTACAATCCATGGACATAGTGAAAATAGAAGTAGTTTCATTCTTATAGGAGGCTTGAATACGGAATTGGGTAAAATAATTAAACATAATTTAGAGTATCTTGGATATCATTTTCGACCTTTCCCTAAAGGACTCGGCGGTAAAGATCCGAATAATATATGCAACCGTGGGCGTCAAAGATGCGGCGTTCAATTAGAAATAAGCAGAAAGCTCAGAGAATTCCTAAAAAATAACGAAAACAAACTTAATGAATTCGCTCAAGCTATCCGGGAAGCAATTCAGACTCACTTAGACAGCTGACTTGGTCTTGTCGGAGGCAATAATAAGGAAGCCAAAAGCAGCAAAGCTGGCGTCGGGCAGAAAACGTGTCAAAAGGCGCTGAAAATTTTCTCCCCGTTCCTTTCCCTTCTCTTTTCCACCCTCTCCTCCTCGCCCACGGTGTTCTGATATAACGTCTACGATTCTCTATTCAGCCGCCGGGTGCCGCTTTTGTTCTTGTTCCTCCCCCTTCCCCCTCTCCGACTTGCCC
>JAPKZH010000117.1 GCA_026393905.1 Candidatus Aminicenantota bacterium | reverse complement strand
CACGTTTTCTATTCGTAGCGCAGGGCTTTGACGGGATCGGCGACGGCGGCCTTGAGCGACTGGTAGACCATAGGGAGTGCTGCGGCGAACAACGAAATGAAGCCGGCCAGGACAGACAAACAGGTCGAGGCGCAGGCCGGTCCGGTAGGCGAAACCCTGCAGCCATCGGTTCATCGCATAGTAGGCAATGGACCAGGCGATGAGGTTCGCCGCCAGGATCCACAACGAAAACCGCGTGGAAAGCAGGGCCACGATTCCCGGTATCGAGGAGCCGAGGACTTTGCGGACACCGATTTCTTTGGTCCGTTGTTCAGCGCTGTATGCCGCGAGTCCCAGGATGCCCAAACAGGAAATGAAGACGGCTAGGAAGGCGAAGGCCGTGAAAATCTTCCCCAGCCTCGTTTCAGATTCGTAAAGCGAAGCGGCTCCCTTGTCCAGGAAGGCGGCTTCGAAGGGATAGCAAACGGCTGGATCAGTTTATGACTGGGGCTCATTCGTGAGGTTTTCTTGACGAAAATAGGACCATGTGTTAGGGTTTAATTCGCCTCCATATCCGGGCCTGAAAGTCGGATTGAAGACAATCAGGAGAACAGCCCTAATGGTTGACACCTGATCCTATGACCGCTCCAAACGTTCCTGAAGTCATCGTCGAATCGAGCGGTCTGTTTCCACCTCTCAGCGGAGTGGGCTATTACACCCGGGAGCTTCTCAAAGCGTACGCGGCGCTTCCGGATCACTACCCGATTAAGATCTTTGCCTACCGATTTTTCTTGAAGTCCCAGCCGAGCCCGCAAGAGGACTATTTAGTGCAGTTGAGTCGGAGCCTAGACGGAACGCTTGAGGTTCATCATCGACTCGTGCCCGGCCAAGTTTATACCTGGCTTAGGCGAATCGGCCTGCGGCCGCCGGTTCCCTTGGATCTATTCGAGTTACCAGGCAGCCGCCTCTATTTTTTCCCGAACTATGTCGGGGAGCCCTTGCTGAGCGGATCGTGTATTCCCGTCATTTATGATTTCGGATTCATGCGCTACCCCAACAGTCTTCAAGGCCATGACGATCTCTATCTGAAGAGGTATCTGCCGCGAACCCTGAGACGCGCTCCTCAGGTTGTAGTGATCTCCGATTACGTCAGCAAAGAGCTTCAGCAAGCCTACGGAGTCCCGGCCGAACGAATCACGACCGTGTACCCGGCCGTCGATCATTCTTTGCTTTAAAAGAAACTCCTTTTCTGCTGCGCTCGACCTGCTGTTTTTCTCCTGATGGCGACGAGAGGTATCGCTTACTGATCCTCTTATGGTTATTTATGAGCCGGGGTCCTCGTGAGCCCATTAACTCACGGACGAGTCTGGTTCAGACTTAAAAAACAGGCTTCGGACAGAAAAGCTATAGGCCTGGAACAGCTCCTCCGACTGTGAAAATCGCTCCGAGCACGAGGTGACGCCGGCGGCCGCTTTCCCCGGCACTGCGGTAAAACGGATAATCGTTGAGCTTTCACGATTGGCAAGAATGGGATGTGACTTTCGGCTTCCCCGGGGCTACTCCAAAAGGGCCGTGTCCGGGACATGTCGAGCAAATGCCAGTCAATTAACTATTTAAAGTCAATATTTTTTATAGAAATTATAAGAATACTAAGGCTTCGGCTCTTCGGCAGGTCTTTGCAATTACGATATTGGCAGCCGGCTTGTTCGGAGGCCCGATGGCCAGATACCCGGCCGCTGAGATTTCGGCCGAGTATTTTTCATGATTCTCTCTTTGACCGGGTGGCGAGATCTGGGGGATTTCCGGTCCTTCCGGTGCCGCGGGCGGCTCCATGGGCGCTACCCAAGTTCTTGGGCTTTTCTTGACACCCTTTCGACTCGTGATTTACAATTGCCCATGATGGTCCGAGGGGTTAATCGAGACGAAAGTGCGGCCGCGGCCAGCGCAGCCGAAAAGTAAACTCCTTCTATGATGTTGTGATGCAAGGGATTTATTCTATTTTCTTCTCCTTTCTTATCTTGCCTTCTCTTTAGGTCTTGTGGACCATCCTTCTATCCGTGCCCCTAGCCCGAAGGCTATGTCCGCACACACTCTAACATCAGGTCCCGGCCCCTTAACCTATCACGCAACGCGGCCTTCTTGGGCCCATTAAGTAGTTTCTCAAGGCGGCCGAGTTATCTTGGATAAGCAATGTAATTCCGTCCCTCTTTCAAAACCTTATAGATGATCGTCAGAAGTCGCCTGGCCGTAGCCACTTTAGCTTTGTTCGCGCCTTTTCCGCGGGCCAGCTGATCGTAAAAGCAGCGCAGGTCAAAATCCGCCCGGATGGCCGGCCAAACAGCTTCCACCGCCGCCCAGCGCAGCCGGCGATTCCCGGCCCGCACGATTTTCCCATGATGGGTCCTGTC
>JAPKZH010000064.1 GCA_026393905.1 Candidatus Aminicenantota bacterium | reverse complement strand
CCCGAGTGCAGCCGTGGAGGCCGCGCACGTCTTCAGAAAATCGCGGCGATTCATGCCTTTATTTTTCATGGAACCCCCTTCATTTTTTGAACGTGTTTCCCCAAAGTTTGATATCGGCAAAACTGCCCGTGTCATCGAACGACCCGACGCCCACGAGCCCGTGATCAAGAGTTTTATCCCCAGCCGTCAGAATGGGCTTAGCGAGATCATCCAGGTAGGCCTTGATCTCCCCCGTCGCTGCGTCACAAGTCACCTTGAAATCGTGGAATTTGAGGTCTGTCAGGCGGTAGATGGACTTTCCGGGAGGTTCGCGGTTGATTTTCACCCGGTCTTTGCCGTTGACAATAGCGATGACATTGTGCATCTCATCGCTCGACGCGCTGAAATGGACATAATAGAAATGGGTTTCATCCTGAAAATGAAAGAAAATGCACATGTCCCGCTGATTGACGGAAGGATCGGTCTTGCACTTGGTCCGGCCCGTGAAAACGAAGCTCGTCACGTCGAAGTCCTTGAGCAGCGACCAGGAGGTCGGAGCCCGAACCTTGCCCTGTTCGCCGGGAGCCGTGAGCCGATAGACGAACGAGCCTTCCTCCTTGGCCACTTGCCAACTCTCGGGATGATTCGGCAGCCAGGCGCCCGCTTTTCCGGTTCTAAAATCCTCGGCGATCAGCAAGGGAAGATTGGCGCCACCTTCTTTCGTTTGAGATCCCGGCAACGGAGCCTTGGCCAGATCAAAGCATAAGAAAAAGGCCGGAAGTGCCGTCGCCCATAGCGTCACGTTCGCTTTTTTTAAAAATCCCATCGCCCTTCCCCTTTTTGGAATCGTCATCATCAAGATATGAAAGGACATCTCCTCTCGCTTATATCACAGGAAAAAAGGACGGTCAATTCCAGGATGTATTTCAATTTCTATAATGAGAAACAAAGATGGGTGGCATGGAAATTGAAATGCTAATACAAACGTAATAAATAAAGTGACAATGTATGGGCGGCGCTTAGGCCGTCCTCAAGCCCCCGTAGCGGAGAGGGGCCCCGGACACTCTTGGAGGAGGACCCTTTTAAAGGTTCCCCCTCCAACGGGCGGCGGGAATACCCGCCCGCCCTGCCACCCCTCCAAGGAGCATCCTCCCATGAATTCATCGCCAAATGCTCCTGGGAAGGAAGGCAGGGAGCGAAGCGAACGTTGGAAGGAAACCCTAGGCAAGGGTTTCATTCCAAGAGTGTCCGACGGGACTGGTTCCCCCCGGGGCCCGGGGGCGAGGGGCGGCCTAAGCGCCGCCCGAACGGGGATGTCATTTTTTATTATTGCGTTGATATTAGTTCAAATCCCGGACGTTCTTGCAAAAAATAATCCTTTAATGTTTTAATACAAGTCATCTTGAAAGATCGCAAAGGAGAGGCCATGGCATCAGAGACAAAATCCGCCCAGGGGCTGGAGAGAAGGCTTGGCTTGTTTCCCCTCACGAATATCGTTGTGGCCAACATGGTCGGCGCCGGGATTTTCACAACGTCGGGACTGCTGATGAAAGACCTGGGCAATCCCCTGGTCATGCTGGGCCTATGGATCCTGGGCGGAGCCGTCGCCTTGTGCGGTGCGCTCAGCTACGGCGAGCTCGGCGCCGCCATCCCTCATGCCGGCGGCGAATATATTTTTCTCTCAAAACTCTACCATCCCATCGTCGGTTTTCTGAGCGGCTGGGTATCGTTTTTTGTCGGCTTTTCGGCGCCGATCGCAGCCTCGGCCATCGGTTTTTCCGAATATTTCACGCCCGCCTTTCCCGGGCTTCTCCACCTGGGGATCTTCGGGAACGCCGAAGCGGAAATCCTCAAAAAAATTTATGCCTGCTTGATCGTCATCACCTTCACCTTGATCCATATGAGGGGCATCGAGTTCGGCTCGAAGGTCCAGAATCTCTTGACGGTCCTCAAGGTCGGCTTGATCGTGGGCTTGGTCGCCGCCGCATTTTTTTCGGGCAAAGGGACGATGGCCCATCTGTTTCAAGGAACAAGCTACAAGTTCGATTTCGGCGGCTGGAAGACCGCGGGTCTGTCGCTGATGTGGATCATGTTCGCCTACAGTGGCTGGAACGCCTCCGCCTATATCGGCTCCGAAGTCAAAAACCCGTCTCGAAACCTGCCGCGTTCGCTCATCCTGGGAACGGGAATCGTCATCCTGCTCTACATGGGTTTGAACTTGTTTTACATCTATGCCGTCGCTCCGGCCGACATGAGCGGCGTGATCTCGATCGGCAGGCTGGCCGCCGGCAACCTCTTTGGAAAATCCTTCGAGAATGTCCTTTCTATCTTAATCTCGTTTGCTTTGTTCTCTTCCCTGAGCGCCTTTATCATCCTCGGACCCAGAGTTTATTACTCGATGGCCAAGGACAAGTGTTTCTTCAAATTCGCGTCTGATGTGCACCCCGTTCACAAGGTGCCGGCGAAATCCGTGCTCCTCCAGGGCTTGATCGCCGTCGTCATCCTCATCTTTCGGCTCGACCAGATCCTCACCTTTATGGGCTTTTCTCTTGGGATTTTCCCCATTCTGGCCGTGATCGGAGTCTTTAAAGTGAGGCGCTCCGGGATGAGCCCTTATAAAATGCCCGGGTACCCTGTCGTGCCCATCATCTATATCCTGGCGGCGATCATGATCCTCATCCTGGGATTCCTGCGCAGCCCTGGCCCTTCCTCGATTGCCATTCTGACGGTCGTCGTCGGCGTTCCAGCCTATTTTCTCTTTAAAAAAAGGTACGAAAAAGGCGAAAAAACATGTGCCTAAGACGAGGAGGCGGGCATGAAAAAAATTTTCTATCCGTTGGCCGTCCTTGCTGCGATCACGGTCTTCCATTCCTCGGCGCTCCAGACCCAGGAGAAGCTCAAGACAGAGCCGGATCCCTCCTACCGCGAAGACGCCGTCTCCGTCCGCCGCCATCCTGACGTCGACACAAACGTCTTCCTCTACATCAACCACTGGCGGAATTCTCTGCCCCGGGAAGGGCACGGGGGGCTCATCGAACGCGATATCCTCACGCGGGGCGACCCGCTGCACCCGGAAAAAAAGGGCGCTGTTTTAAAATACATCAAAGCATTTCAGCGCGGCATCCTTGAACCACGCACGAATACCAAACCAACCAGGCACGACAACGAACAGGTCTTCCTTTACGTCATATCGGGAACGGGCAGCGTCGAGGCGGGCGGCAAGAAGTCCGAGCTCGGAGAGGGCACGGCCGTCTTTATTCCGGCCGGCCTGGAATACCGTTTTCTCAATCCGACCGAAATCCCCCTTGAAATGATCATCGTCGTCGAAGAGACGGCACCCAGTTTCGTCCCGAACAAAGAGATGTCGGTCGGCAGCTATCATGACGCAGAGCCCGCGGTCGGCCACCACTGGGCTCACATCGCCCGCGGCTTCCTGTACGACGTTCCGCCAAAATTTTCGAACCCCATGGGATTCATCGTCGTCTCGATCGACAAATTCGACATCGCCCAGCCCCACACGCACGGCCCGGGAACCGAAGAAATCTGGTGTCAGCTCAAAGGCAGAAGCCTTCTCTTCTTCGGAAATAGACTCTTATGGCAGGAGCCCGGCGAAGCCTTCCTCATTCCGCCCAACAACAAG
>JAPKZH010000641.1 GCA_026393905.1 Candidatus Aminicenantota bacterium | reverse complement strand
CGTAAACATGGAATAGGAACATCTGGAAAAATGAGATTCGGTCGGGATTGGGGGGATGAGAATCGCCGTTTTTTCCCAAGAGCGAAGCCAGCTCTTTAAGTTTGTTTTTATAGTATTTCTTAAACGAGTAGCTCTTCCTGTAAAGATTGGCATACTCGCCGTAAAACTCCCTGCAGTTGGCTTTTTGAGCCAAATATGATAAAAATGAAGGCCGACTCCATACAGAGCCTTGAGGAGACTCAGTCATGAAACGAAAAATCAAGAAGCAGCTCAAAGAGGATGAACTGGTCACGGGTTTCCAGAAATTTCTCGAATTCGCCAAGACCTGGCAGAAAGAAATCATCATTTTTGCGGTCGTCGTGGCGGTTCTCGCCGCGCTCTATGGAAGCTTCCAGCTGATAAGGGCCCAACAGGCGAAAAAAGAAAGCCGGCGGGTGGGAGAAATCCTTGCCCTCCGCGCCGACCTTGCCAAAAATCCTCAGAATGTGGCCAAGCTGGAGCAGTTGGGCGGAACGGAGAAAGCAGCCCGCCTGGCCTTCATCAGCCTGGCCACGTACTGGATTGAACAGGGAAACCTGGATAAAGCCCTGGCCAGCCTGGCGAAAATCAAGGACATTCCCAAGGATTTTTTTTATTATCAGGCCCAGGACCTGACGGCCCAAGTCGAGATCCTCAAAGGCCGGTACGACCAGGCGATCCAGATC
This sequence comes from Candidatus Aminicenantota bacterium, assembly GCA_026393905.1. Lineage (GTDB taxonomy): Bacteria > Acidobacteriota > Aminicenantia > Aminicenantales > UBA4085 > JAPKZH01. Next base: position 6,081 of record JAPKZH010000641.1, on the reverse strand, counting down.
CTGAAGAAAATCGAGGAGGCCAAGCCGAAAGACTATCTTCTGGACGTCGTTCTCTACCATCATGCGGAAGCGCTCGAGAAAAAGGGCCAACCGAAAGAGGCCCGGGATCTTTACAAGAAAGTCCAGGACGAGTATGCCCAGACCTACTTTGGATATGACGCCTCAGCCAAGGTCAAGAAATTAGAGAGCGCCAAATAGAGGTCGGGGAAGCCTGTTCATTTCGGTGATGGAAATCGTGTCAATAGATTCTTATGAAGCATGAAGAAAAATATTAAATTAAAGCTATTCATCCCCCTGCCCCCTCTAGAGAACTCGGGGGACGGAAACGGGTCGGAGGGCGGGCCGCTCACTTGTAAATTGGGGGGAAAAGGCTATAATAGATTTTCATTTTAGATTGGAGGACCTTCATGGCCTATAAGATTACTGAGGAATGCATCAACTGCGGCGCCTGCGAGCCCGAATGCCCCAATCAGGCGATTTCGGCCGGCGACGAAATCTACATCATCGACTCCGCCAAATGCACGGAATGCGTCGGGCATTTCGATGAATCCCAATGCGCGGCCGTCTGCCCCGTGGATTCCTGCGTCCCCGACCCGGAGCATCGGGAATCGAGGGAAGAGCTGGAAGCCAAATACCGAAAGCTGACGGGCAAGGGCTGATTTCCGGCGACGATTTGAAGATGAACGGGAGTGAGCGGATCACTCCTATTTTTTTATTGTCACCATGGACCAAGAACAGATGGAACCCCGGCCGGCTCGGCCGACCATCGCCTCCTTTTTCGCCAAGAGCCGGGCCTGGCTGAACGGATCGCTCTTCGTCCTGACGATTGTATCCGCGTTCGTCGTCGGGATCAACTGGAGCGCGAGCTACAAATATGCGGAGGACATCGGCCGCGATCCTCGCTTCGTCCCTCCCGCCGGAATATTCAAAGATCCCCAGATTGTCTGGTTGAGCCTGCTCTATGCCGCCGTGCTGATGATCATCCTCCTCGGCCATGAGTTGGGCCATTATCTGACCTGCCGGCGCTATCGGATCGACGCCACGCTTCCTTATTTCATCCCCATGCTCGGGTTCATCGGCACGATGGGAGCCTTTATCAAGATCAAATCTCCCATCACCCAAAAACGGCAGCTTTTTGATGTCGGCGTCGCCGGGCCTCTGACGAGCTTTCTCCTGGCCCTGCCGGCGCTCGTCTACGGCCTCCATTTATCCAAGGTCATCCCCAACTTGCCGACGAGCGAGGGTTATCTCTTGGGCGAGCCGCTTTTGATGAAGATCATCGGCGCCGTCTTTTTTAAAAACGCGGGAGCGGATTCTGCCATCATCCTCCACCCCATGGCTTTTGCCGGGTGGGTGGGACTTCTTGTCACGGCTTTGAATCTTTTCCCGCTGGGACAGCTCGACGGTGGACACGTGTCCTATGCCATTTTCGGCTCCAGGTCAAAAACGGTCGCTAAAATTTTCTTGGCTATCTACTTGATCATGGCCATATTCTTTTGGTTCGGCTGGCTCGTCTGGGCCCTGTTGATCTTGCTGTTGGGATTAAAGCATCCCCGCATTCTCGACGAGGACTCTTCTTTGGGTCCGAAGAGGACGATCCTGAGCATCCTCATTCTTGTGATTTTCATCTTGTCCTTCATTCCCGACCCCATAAAAGGGTATAATATCATCGACTTGATCAAACAGTATTGGCCGTGAAAGATGAAAATAGTTTTTCACAATTTCTGTGGAAAAATTGTGGAAATCTGCCGTCATTCTTCGGCAAATTCAAGAAAATTGTTGAAGATACGACAGTTTGCACAAAATCTCGTCACGCTTCTATTTTCTTTATTATGAACAAGTTATGAATTCATTGAAAATAAACGAGTTGCAGAATACGCGACCGAGATCAATCAAAGGGGGAGCGTATGGACACACAATTTAAAGATATCGAACAGGCTTTTAACGATCTCAAGAAGAAATTTCAGGCGGGAGAGATCTCCCGGCAGGAATTCGTCGAAGAAATGAAGAAGCTCAGGCTCAAGGACGGGCAAGGCCGATTCTGGATGATCGGGGCCCAGAGCGGGAAATGGTATTACTTCGAGGGCAAGGATTGGGTCCAGTCCGAGCCGCCTTCGCTGGCGGAAAAAAAGGCCATTTGCATCTACTGCGGGTTTGAGAACAAGCTGGAGGCCGAAATCTGCGCCCGCTGCGGCGGAAACCTGATCGAAGGGCCGAAAGTGTGTCCGAAGTGCGGGACCAAATTAGAGGAGCCTTTTTTGACCTGCCCTAATTGCAGCAGCCAGTTGGAGGCGTCAGAGCCGGAAAGGGCGGCCCGGGCGAAGCCGGAAGAAAAGGCTGAGGAGTCAGGGACTCGTTCTATTTTAAGGGCTGTCCATCCCGTGTCCACGCTCTTGTTTGGAGGGACGTTCGGGCTTTTCCTGGGAATCATTCTCGGCGCTTTTGCCGGAGCAACGGCCGCTTTCACCCAGTCCCTGGCATTTTTTCCCGCAGCCCTCCTCGAGCTCCAAGGAAAACTGCTGGGAGCCCTCATCTACGCCGTTCTCGGCGGGTTCGGCGGCTTCCTCGTCGTCGGGGCCTTCAGTTTTCTCGTCGCCCTCATCAGCAATTTTATCCTGTCGCTTGTCGGGGGCATCCGTTTCACGGTCGGCAAAAGGGCAGAGAAGGAAAAAAAGAAAAAGCCCGAGGACAGTCACGACTACGGATTCAACTTCGGTCCTAAGGAATAAGGGATTCCCCGGCCTTCAGTCGGGCCAGGGCATAGGCTATCTGGCCGAGAGACAACGATTCGTCGTTCGGGGAATAGTTTACCGGCCTCAGGACTCGGAAACCTTCTCCCTCGAGCAGAGACATGGCCCGGCCGAGCAGCTTTTTATTGAGAAAGACGCCCCCGGATAAGGCGACGGTGCTTATTCCAAGCGATTGTCTGGCTCTTCCCGCCACATCGAGAATGACCCGGGCCAGGCTGTTATGAAATTTCGTAGAGATGACGGATGGCCCCGTCCCGCGCTCCCTATCTTTAATGATATTTCCAATCATCTCCGTAAAGGAAATTTGGAAAGCGGTCTTCCCGCTGGAGATTTTATAGGGATAGACGGCTGCGGTCCGGCTGACGGCAGCGGCTTCCAGTCTCATGGCCGCCTCGGCTTCAAATTCATTTTCCGGCGGAGCTAGGCCGCTGAGCGCCGAGACGGCATCGAACAGCCTGCCGCAGCTTGAGGAAAGAGGGGATTGAATTCCCTTTTCGAGCATAGCCAGAACTCCGCTAATTTTTTTCGGATCGACATTGTTCAGCCAATCGGCTTTTTGGAGCATTCCGGGGTCCATTTTTTGGAGATAGGCCAAAGCCATCCGCCAGGGCTGCTTGGCGGCCAGGTCGCCGCCCGGGAGAGGGATATATTCGAAGTGGGCGAATCTCTCGAATCCTTGCAGATCTCCCAGCAGGAATTCGCCGCCCCAGGCCGTCCCGTCCTGGCCGTAGCCATAGCCATCCCAAGCGACCCCCAGGACTTTTGTTTTGGGGGACAGGCCATGCTCCAGGAGGACGGCGAGGACATGGGCATAGTGGTGTTGGACTTGAAGATGTCGAATCCCTAGTTTTTGGGCATAGCGCGTTGTATGGAAATCGGGATGGAGGTCTGAGACAACACAGAAAGGCCTGACTTCGAACAACTGCCCGAGATGCCGGACCGTCTCCTCGAAATAGAGGTGGTTCTGGTATTCGTCCAGGTCTCCCAGGAATTGGCTGGTGACGACATATCCGTTTTTGTAGATGGAGATCGTGTCCTTCAACTCGCCCCCGAGGGCCAAGATGTGGTGGGAAGATTGGAGCTGCCGCGGGACTTTTTGAGGATAAGGCACATAGCCGCGGGCCCTGCGAACAAAAAGCGGTCGAGAACGGACCTCTTTGACGACGGAATCGTCCGCTCTCATCTGGATCGGACGGTTATGACCGAGAATATAATCGCACAGACGTCCGATCCCTTCCTGTTCGTCTTTCATGATCGGCGAGTCTTTTTGATTGGAGCTTGTCGCCACGACCAACGGGACGTTTTCGAGGAGGAGGTCATGGAGGGGAGCATAGGGGAGCATGATGCCGATCTCATCCAGATGGGGGGCGATGCCCTGAATGTCATTTTTCTTTTTGAGAAGGACGATCGGGCGGAACGGCGAAAGGAGGAGCTTCTTCTCCTCGGATGAGCAATGGACATATTTTTCCAAGGCTCCGAGATCCCGGGCCATAAGGGCCAGGGGCTTTGTCCTCCTGTCCTTGATCTTCCGCAGCTTCAGGACGGCTTGTGGGTTGAGGGGGTCGCAGACCAGATGAAATCCTCCAAGTCCCTTGACAGCCAGGATCTTTCCCTTTTTGATGAGGTCGGCCGCTCTTGGAATGCCGCCCGCAACATCTTTTCCCGTTTTTGCATGGCGCAGAGTCACCCAGGGTCCGCAAGTCGGACAGGCGATCGGCTGGGCATGGTAGCGGCGGTCTGAGGGATCATGATATTCCGCCGCGCAAAGAGAGCACATCTTAAAGCCGGCCATGGTCGTTTGGGGCCTGTCATAGGGGAGGGCCTTGACGATCGTATAGCGCGGGCCGCAGTCGGTGCAGTTGATGAAGGGATAGCGAAACCTCCGGTCCCTCCGGTCATTCATTTCCCGGCGGCAATTCTCACAGACGGAGATATCGGGCGAGATGAAGACAAAGCTCTCTCCCTGTTCTGTCTTTTGGACCTGGAAATCTTCCCGGCCGAGAAACGGCGCCCGTCTTGAGGTGACCTGTTCGATCCGGGCTAACGGAGGTTTTTCGTTTTGGACGGCCTTCAGGAACGCGCCGAAATCGGCCGGCCTCGGGGACTCGATATGGATCTCCACGCCGGAACCGATATTTTTAACCCAACCCTTGTAGCCGAACCGCTGGGCCAAACGGAAAATGAACGGCCTGAAGCCAACGCCTTGGACGACGCCGAAGACAATGATCCTTGTGGCCGATCCGGGCAGGGATTTCAAGGAGCGCTTTTTGGCGTTCATTTTGACAGGGCGGCCGCTTCTTTCCTGTGGCTATATAGGCAGCCGCAATAGTTCTGCCGGTAAATCCCATGCCGGCGGCTGAGGGAGACGCTTTTCTCGAAACCGCCTTTTTTCTTGAAGTCGGCCTCCAGGAAACGAACCTGATGTCTCCGGCCGAGCATCCGGCCGATCCGGTTCAGGACATCCGCTTTCTTCCAGGGGCTGAGGCTCATGATCGTCGTGAACGAGGGGATCCCCAGGGCGGCGGCTTTTTGGGCCGCCCGCTCGAGCCTCAGGGCATAGCAGACATCGCAGCGCCTCCCTTTTTCAGGCTCGTCTTTGAATTTTTTCGTAGCCTTTAGCCACCGCTCCGCATCATAGATCTCTTCCAGCAGCTCGAAGCCGAGAATCTTCTCGACTTTCCGTGTTTCCATAAGCCGCTTCGCATACTCGGCTTCCGGCCAGATGTTCGGATTATAAAAATACCCCGTCACCTCGTGTTCGTTCTGGAGGAGGTCGATGACGTAAATGGCGTCGGGCGCGCAGCAAATATGGGCCAGGATTTTGGGCTTGGACATACCCCTATTTTATGCGGATTAGCGGGTACCCGTCAAAGAATTCGGTGAGTGAGAATTCTAAATTAAATTGGGTAGCCCGGCATGCCCCCGTCCGCCCGAGCTCATGAGTGGTGGGTGGAAAACGGCAGGAAGTAAGAATGAATATTTAAAACCTATTAAACCCCCTACCCCCTTGACCAATCAAGGGGGAAGAGAAGGAGCAAAGAATAAAGATTTGAATCTTATTAACCCCCCTACCCCCCTAGAGAATTAGGGGGGAATTAATATGCCGCCCCTACCCGCTTGACCAATCAAGGGGGCTTTAAAAAGTCGAAGGACGGACGGGGGCATGCCGGGCCAGAACCCGAGATTTCAGGCGAGCTTCTCGATGCGGCTCATGAAGTTGAGAATGTTCCGGTTCATCTCGTCGATCTGGGCATAGATCGGCTGAAAATCCTTGAGGTCCAGCCTCTTCTCGTCCATGAATGCGCCTAGCTGCTCGAAGTTGCGGTTTTTA
>JAPKZH010000222.1 GCA_026393905.1 Candidatus Aminicenantota bacterium | reverse complement strand
CTGTCCGGCCGGTCTGACACATAGAATCTTTACCTTGGCATTATTTTCAATCATTCCTTTGGCATAGGCAGTAACTCGCGAGGTTGGAGCACTCGGACGCGGAAAGTTCAGCGAGCCGATAATCAGCACATTAAGTTGTTCTTGATGATTATTGTGCATTTATGATAGTTGTACTGTCAAAATTCATTTTCGTTCGTTAACTCTTAGTGGAGCCAGTAACTTATGTCGCTTGTAATGATAAAATCGAGCCAACTCTCGTCGTTTGCTTTTTCGTTCGATGGTTCGCTGTCCCCAGCCGGGAGCGGTCCGGTTGCAGGCCTGCCGCAGGACGATATCCAAGAGGCTCCGAACCAGGGGAACCGTCAATGCCGGGGTGTATTTTTTTCCCCCGCCGGGTTTCGAGAATCAAAAACCACAGGGCGATAAGCGAAAGCGTTTGATGATGCTGCCAGCCTGCCCAAGTGCGAACTTCATAATCCGCCAGCCCGGCCTCACTCTTGGCTCGCTTAAAACCGTCTTCGATGCGATGCCCCGCCTTGACCACACGGGCCAATTCCTCCAGCGATGTCTCCGCCGGGGCGTTCGAAAGATAAGAGTCGTATTTCATCGTGCCGTTGAATTCGAGGGTTCGCGTTACAACCAGCAGTTCTTCGGCGCCGCCTTCCTTGCCGCGTTCCGTCCGGGCTATCACACGCCGTTTCATCATCTCTGTGACCAGCGGTCCTTTTTCACCGTCTCGCACATCCACGCGGGTCCAGACCTGCCTGTCCAACGCCGTACGCCAACGATCCACACGCTGAAACGGCTGCTTGGGAGGTTGCCCTCGACCGCTGTACGCCGGAGGCGGGCTCTCCCGATCCCGAATGCCGGTATTGGAGGGAACCGCCAGAAGATACCGTTCTCCCAAGGCCCGCAAGTCCTTTCGAAATCCGCTGGAACGCCCCATTTCATCATCGCCGGTGATCCAGGCATGAGGCAACAAAGGGCCATTGGTTTTCAGCATCTCCAAGGCCAGAGCATGACGGGCTTGATACCCAATCGTCTTCGGCACGCCACACTTCTTGCGTCGTCTTTTGTCCGTGGCCCAGCATCGCGGCAGATACAAACGCTGATCGACCAGGGCATATTCTTTCCGCGAGGCATAGCTCATATAGACGCCCACTTGGCCATTGTCCACCTTGCCCAGCCGTCCGAGCCATTGCCTCTGAACGCCCACCGATTCAGTGCCGCATTTTGGAAAACCCGACGGGTCAAAGCCGATCACGCCGTCTGCTTCCCCCAACTCGGTCCCGACCTGCCGGGACAGTTCCTGCTGCAACGGACAATGCGACCACGGCGACACGCCAATAAAATACTGCAGCCCGCCGCGATCTCGGTCATAGCGATAGGCAATCGACTCGACATTCTTGCGACCCAAATCCGACAACAGACCGCCCAGGTACATCCGGACATTCGCTTGGGAATCGTGTCGGGCGAAGGAAACCACAAAAGGCCGGGCAAATTGTTCCAGGCGTTTCAACATGCCCTCGGCCACCTGCGGCTTGATCTGGGCATCGTGAAGAATGGCATGTTTTCGGATCTCAAATCGTCGCTCCATGACAGTTCCTTTCCAAGGGGAACAATCCCCTGGAAAGTGAATCGAAATAAGGACTTACATAACTTTAATGAATTTTGACAGTACAACTATATTCAAAACCGATTAAGTCGGGCTGGCTATTCGGTATGGCGGCAGGCGTATCCATGCACTCCCACGAACTGTCAAACGGTTCCCTGTCAGAAGATGATGGCGGTCAATCTCATCGCCGAAGTGGAGGGAACATCCTCCGACGAAATCCTGGTC
>JAPKZH010000021.1 GCA_026393905.1 Candidatus Aminicenantota bacterium | reverse complement strand
CCGCGAATCGGGCTCCGGAAACGGCTTAGCCGCCAGAAAAGTCTCGGTGTCATTGACTTTTCAATTATAAGGATCAATGTTCATGCATAAAAACGGGGACAGGTACCTAATTCGAAAATAAAGCACCCGTCCCCATTTTTTTTGCCGTTTTTTTCCCCCCCGTTTTATTTTTCTAGCGCTCTTTCTTCTTTCGAGCGCAGCGCTACTGCCGGGGCCGCAGAACCCAGGCCTCTCGGAAATCGTAAGCGTGGCCAAAACTCCGCATCTCGAAAATAAGCTTAAAGACATGGGCCTGGACCTGCTCGCGGACTGGGACGGAAAAATTTTCATCGTCGCCCGGCCCGAGGACCTGGTCGCGCTGGGACAAGCCAAGATCTTCTTCACTGTAGAAACGGCCAAATTCCCTCCATTTGCCCAGTCGATGGCCCCGCCGGCCGGGGGAGGTATCAATGGAGCCTATCACTCCTACCGGGAGCTCGAAGCGGATATGCTGGCCCTGCAACAAAAATACCCCGGCCTGGCCAAGGTCTTCGATATTGGGGACAGCCTGGAAAAACGAAATATCTATGCTTTAAAAATTAGCGCCAATGTCGCTTTTGATGAAGACGAACCCGAAGTCCTCTTTCTGGGATGTCATCACGCCCGGGAATGGATTTCCGTGGAGGTGCCGTTTCTCTTCGGAAAATATCTTCTCGAAAACTATGCCACCGATCCCGAGGCGAAGCGTCTGGTCGACCGGAGCGAAGTCTGGATCGTCCCCTTGGTCAATCCCGACGGTCTGGAATACACCATTCATGTTTACCGGTACTGGCGAAAAAATCGGCGCGATAACAAAGACGGGACTTACGGAGTTGACCTCAACAGGAATTACGGCTACAAATGGGGCTACAGCAATAACGGATCAAGCCCGGATCCTGCCTCGGAGATCTACCGTGGGCTCCAGGCTTTTTCGGAACCGGAGACAAAAGCGATCCGGGACTTCTTCTTGAAAAAATATTTTCAGGGGATGATCACCTATCACAGCTTTTCTCAGTCGATCATGTATCCCTGGGGCTACACGGTCCAGGCCCCGGACAAAGACCCTCTTCTCCGTGATATCGCGGCCAGGATAGCGGCCTTGATCCAAGAAGTGAACGGACGATCGTATAACTTCGGGCCGGCCGGACAGACGCTTTACCTGACAAACGGCGATACGGTCGACTGGGCGTTCGGGACGAGCGCCATTCCTTCCTATACGATCGAACTTCCTCCTATCGATGAGATGGGCGGAGGATTTTTCAACTCCGAGGCGGATATCCAGTCGATTTTTCAGGAGAACCTGCCGGCCATGCTCTATTTCGTCGACCGGTTCATCCGGGATTACAGGCCGCAGGGAGCCGACCTTGGCCCGGACCGCCCGGACAAAAAGTTTGACAAATCTTCGCAAATTCGTTAAGAAAAAGAAAAAAGAGAACAGGATTATCAGGGAACTGGGATGAAGGGAGTTGGTCTTTTCAGCCGGCAGGCGTCCGAAGGGCTGCAGAGGGAAGGACTTCCCTACTGGATTTTCTGGCTCCTGCTCTGCATCATCCTCCTGCTTGTCGCCTTCATCTTTCTCCGGGACAAGGATTTGCGCCAGCGGCTGAACGCTTTTCTCTCCGGGGCGAAACGGCGCATGAAGCGCACCCAGCTTCAGATCCGGCTCAACAAGGAAAAGCGCAAGAAAGCCGATCTTGTCCGGGGCCTGGGAAAGCGGGTGTGGGAAGAAAAGATCCAGAACGAGAAATTCCTGGCGACCTTCAAAGAGCTCGAACGCCTGGAGAGCCAGGAATCCGGCTGCCAGTCCGACTTGAAGGACATTTTGGCCAAAATCGTGACTCTTAAAAAAGAGCAGGAAGAGGCTCGCCAGCGCTATAAGGGCCTGATGAAAATGAAAGAGTCCGGCCAACAGCCGGACATGGAACAAGTCCGGACGTCCAAGGAAAAGGTTAAGCTTCTCAAGAAAGAAACCAAAGACCTTGACAAAAGGATCCGGTCCGGCCAGGCCACCCTCAAGGACATCCAAGCCCATAAAAACCGCAACTTCGAGCAGCTAGGCGCATTCATGGACGAGAAGAGGCTGGACCTCAAGGATTTTCAGCCGATCTATGCCCAGATCGACGAGATGAACCGGAACATTCTCAACTTCATGAGCCGCATCGAGAAGCTCGC
>JAPKZH010000170.1 GCA_026393905.1 Candidatus Aminicenantota bacterium | reverse complement strand
GGCGGAAATTGCAGTTCCCAACTCGCCCGTTTAATGCCAAAGGTACTTCTGAAAACCCAAGAAAAAGCCCGTGAAGAGGAAGAGGGCCCGCAATGTATGAAGAAGAGCTGAACTCGTCTTATAAGCCGATCGAAACTCTATCAGAATCTGTCCGGGCAAAGTTTAGCGAAAGCCGAGAAGACATCGTTTCTCGAACCCTGCTTCCTTGGGGTGAACATTGTACCGAATGCAACTGGCCAATATGTTATAACTCCTGCGAACTTTACACACCACGAGCAGACGGGGCCTGCCGATTATTTATCGAGGGGATAACGCGAATCGACAATCCGACCGGACTAATCCCTTACGTGCAAAAGATTCGGTTCAAGCGATGGGCTAAGCTCTGGACGGTAGGCACCCTGCGCCTTTATCCCATGGAAAACGCGGCCAAAAAGGAGCGCATCAATTCATTTTGGGGCACAATCACCCGCAGATTACCGCTGCCTCCGATCTTGAAACAGCGGGTTCTCATTAAGTTTGGATATCTTCGAAGGAAGCGAGCTGAGAGGGATCCACAGTCCATTCCTCTTCCGGATTCTTTTTTGGTTGAATGCTATAACCCCAATGCACGGGAAATTACCCTGAGTCTGTCCATCCGGCCACGAGAACTAGATCCGTATCAGATCTATCAGAAGCTGATTCATATTCCGCCGGGCTATACGCGCGAAAGAACGTCCATGGCGGACATTCGCCAGCATGTCGATTTGACGCACCCATTCGAAGTTGAAATCGTTCCAAATGATTGCGATGATACCGTCCTCTATTTCGGCCTGGTAGACTTTGTCAAGCAGTCCCGCCAGCCCGCCCCGCAGCCAATGAACGAGGCTGCGACGAAAAAATGGAAATGCATCGTTTGGGACCTGGATAATACGCTGTGGGAGGGGACCCTCATAGAAGACGGCCCCAGTAAGCTGCACGTCAAGAAAGAAGTGGTCAGAGTTATTGAGGAAACCGACCGGCGCGGGATACTCCATTCCATCGCGAGCAAGAATAATCGCGAAGACGCTCTGGGCGTTCTCAAGGCTAACGGGCTCAGCGAATATTTCCTGCAGCCTCAGATCGGATGGAATCCCAAGAGCGAGTCGATTGCACGGATTGCTAAGTTATTGAATATAGGAATAGATACGTTGGCATTTATCGATGACCAAGAATTCGAACGCGAAGAGGTGAAGGCGGCGCTTCCTCAGGTCGCTTTGATCGATGCCAAAGATTGTGCCGCCCTCCCCGACCGGGCCGAATGCCAGGTTCCCGTAACCGAAGAGAGCCGGCAGAGACGGTTGATGTACCGCCAACAGGAGCAGCGGGACGCCACTTTGGATAACTTTAAGGGCGATTATTCGGCATTCCTGAAGGACTGCCACATCCAGCTGCAAATCGGCCCTCTGAACGAAGAGAACATCGAGCGCGTTTATGAGCTGGCCCAGAGGACGAATCAAATGAACTTTTCTGGAAACAGATACCCCCAGGACAAGCTCCAGGAAATCATGCGTTCCGATGCTTACGAGACGTACGTCATGAAATGTACGGACAAGTTCGGCAGCTACGGAATCGTCGGCTTCGCCGTGGTCGATATCCACGAGCCGCGGCTCCTGGACCTGATGTTCAGCTGCCGAATCCAGAGCAAGCGGGTGGAACACGCATTTTTCTCATTTCTATTGAACCGACTTGTCCGCCTCAAGCCGGGCGCCATTTACGCCAATTATAAGAGAACCGAAAAGAACGCGCCGGCCGGAAAGGTTTTTGAGGAAGTCGGCTTCGAGCGTGCCGGCGAAGAGGCCGGGATCACATCCTTTATTTTCGATGCAGGCCGCTCGATCCCCGATGACAAGATCATCGAGGTCCTTGTGGAAGCGAATTCGTAAAATGGGGTTACGGCATCTTCCAGAAAGAATAAGAACCCGGGCCAGGACGTCATTCTCTCGGA
>JAPKZH010000461.1 GCA_026393905.1 Candidatus Aminicenantota bacterium | reverse complement strand
GCCAGGAGCGTTTTATACCCCCATTTGCGGAGGTTTTTTTCCAGGATCTTGCCGGAAACCGGATCATCGTCCGCAATGAGAATCTGCATGGCCTCCTTGAGCCCACTCTTCTTGGCTTCCGGCTGAGGTTTCATCGGTCTTTTTCCTTTAGGGACTCCGCTTGAGGAGGGCTGATTTGTGATTCTCCCTGAAAACCCGTTCGATGGTTTCGAAGAGCTCCTCGGGCCGCAGCGGTTTGGCCAGGTAATCGTCCATCCCAGCCTCCAGACAGTGTTCCCGGTCGCCCTTCATGGCATGGGCGGTCATGGCCACGATGGGTATATGCTTTCTCGTTTTCTCTTCTTTTTTTCGGATGGCCGCCGTGACTTCATATCCGTTCATCCCGCGCATCTGGATATCCATGAGGACCAAGTCATAACGATTGTTCCTCAAGGCGGCCAGGACTTTTTTCCCGTCTCTGTAGGCGGCGATGGTATGCCCGCGTTTCTCGAGGAGGCGAACGGCCACTTTCTGGTTGATCGGGTTGTCCTCGGCGAGCAGAATGCGCAGCCGCGGCCGGCCCTCTTGGATCGACTGACTGGTGATCAAGCGACGCCCGTCCTTCTCGATCGACGAATTCCCCAAGGCCATCATGACGGCGTCGAAGAGATCGGACTGCTTGATCGGTTTGGTCAAATAGGCAGAGATCCCCAATTTTTTGGAGCGGGCGTAATCCCCGCGTCGGTCGGATGAGGTCAGCATCAGGATCGTCGCCGCGGAGAAGTCCGGATCCCTGTGGATGTGTTCGATCAAGCTAAATCCGTCCATGCCGGGCATGCTGGAGTCGACAAGGATCAGCTTGAAAAATTCACCTCTTTTTTTATCCTGCCGCATTTTATCCAGGGCCTCGGCCCCGCTCCCGACGTCGACGGGTTTCATGGACCAGTTGAGGAGCATTTCTCTCAAGATGGAACGGTTGGTGGCGTTGTCGTCGACGACGAGGACGCGGAGGTTATGGAGAACCTTGGGCTGGACGGGACGGGGCTTTTTCCGGCTTCTTGCCTGGAGGCCGAGGCGGACGGTGAAGTGGAACGTGCTGCCCTTTCCCGGTTCGCTCTCCATCCAGATCTTGCCGCCCATCATTTCCACGAGCTGGGAGGAAATCGCCAGGCCCAGCCCGGTGCCGCCGTACTTGCGGGTCATGGACCCGTCGGCCTGGACGAAGGCGTGGAAAATAACTCTGTGCTTGTCCTTGGGAATTCCGATGCCGGTGTCTTTCACGGCAAAATGGAGAACCATCTCCCGACCGGACTTGGCCACGAGCTGGACATCGACAATCACTTCGCCTTTTTCCGTGAATTTGATGGCATTGCTGATCAGGTTGATGAGGATCTGTCGCAGCCTGCCCAAGTCGCCCACGACGCCGTCGGGGAGGGCAGGAGGGATATGGCATACGAGTTCCAGCCCTTTTTTATGGGCTTCGAGGGCGAGGCTGGTCACGATGTCCGTGATCGAGCTGCGGAGGCCGAAGTCGATGGGCTCGAATTCAATCATGCGGGCTTCGATTTTCGAGAAGTCGAGGATATCGTTGAGGATCGCCAGCAGGGAATCGGCCGCTGCCCGGGCCGATCTCAGAAAATCTTTTTGTTCGTCGGTGAGCTTCGTATCGAGGGCGAGCTCGATCATGCCGATGATCCCGTTCATCGGCGTCCGGATTTCGTGGCTCATGTTGGCCAAGAATTCGCTCTTGGCCCGGTTGGCCGCCTGGGCTTCGGCCTGGGAGGCCTTAAGTTCCTGTTCGATCCGCTTCAGGGCGGTGATATCCGTGATGGCGGAAAGCACGCCGCGGAAATGGCCCTTGTCGAATATCGACTGGGCGCTGATCAGCACCGGGATATCGAGGCCGTTCTTGGCCAGGAACCTGGATTCATATTTTTCCAAGGTGGTCGTCGTCCGGGACCGGGTCTTGGCCCTGATCTTTTCCAGCTCCGCTTTCGGGACGATTTTTTTCCAGTGTTGCCCGATGAGCTCCTTGGCCGGATACTCGATGAGCTTTTCCATCGTCGGGTTGATGAACGTGATCAGGCCCTCCTCATTTTCTAAAATGATCCCTTCGGCCAGGCTGGTCACGATGTTTTCGTTGAAATCTTTCAGGGACCGCAGCTCTTTCTCGATTTTTTGCCTTTCTCGTTCCTGCCGGATGCTTTTCAGGGCGAATCCTAAGTCTCCGGCGATCTCTTCTAAGAGCTTGATTTCCTGAGGCTGATTGAAAGATTGGGCGTCTCGGCCGACTTGAAAGACTCCGTAGATGTCATCCTTGTTTTTCAAGAGAAAGCAGGCTGTCCAGCCGACATGTCCGGGCCGGCAGGGTTTGCACCAGGAAACCTTGGAGACATTCGGGATGAACAGAGACCGCTGGTTTTTCAGGACCTTGATGGCGCAGGGCGGCAGGCGGCCTTTCCAGGTCTCGCCGACCCCGAAAAATTTCTCGGGCCGGCCATCGGCGCCCAGCGTAACCGCCTGGACCCGGCTGTAATATCCATTCTTCTTCAAGATTTTGCAGGCGGATTGGAGGAGGACATCGGCGTCCGAAGCATGGAGAATCAGCTGGTTGATCTCTCCGATGGCGCGCAGCAAGCGGCTGACGAACTGGATTTCCTGCTCGCGTTGTTTCCAGGCCGTGATATCTTTGTAAATAGCGACCGCGCCGTGGAATTGTCCGCGGTTAAGAATTGGGGAGGCGGAGATGCTGACCTGGACGGGAACCCCGCCCTTAGCCACTCGGACGGTCTCGACGCTGACGACCGTTTTCCGGTTGGTCATCACGGTTCTCGTGACGCGTGCCGCCTCCCTCGTTAGATCTCCGCCGATCAAATAATCCAGGTTTTTCCCCAGGGCTTCCCCCCGGCTGTAGCCGAAGATCGCCTCGGCGCCCTTGTTCCATTCGATGATGTTGTTCTTACGGTCCAAGGCGACGATGCCGTCGTTCAGGCTGTCCAGGAGGGATTCTAAGAACATGAGATTCTTTTGATCTGTTTTCGTCATGGGTCTTGCCCCTGGGCTCAGATTCCAGAGCTTTATCCAGTCTTATTCTAAACGTATTCCGGAAGCGGTCAATCGCCTTCCATGGTGATGGCCGGGGTGATTTTTGCAGGGGAAGTCTCACCAGAAAAGAGCAGGGCGAATCCCCCCGGAAACCGTCCGACAAACGTCTGGTTTTACTTGTTAGGCCGATTGGATTAAAATAACGGGGATGGAAAACAACAAGATCCTGACGCTTTCGAGCGGAATCGTCGCGATTTTCCTGGTGGGCGTCATCCTTCGTCTGGCGAAACCGGTGCTCTTTCCTTTTTTCTTGGCGATCTTCTTTTATTTCGTCCTCTCACCCGTTCTGGATTTCCTGACCGGGCTGAAGGTTCCTAAGCTGATCGCCGTCGTCGCCATTCTGCTCTTTACATTTCTCGTCATCTATCTCATGGGGATCCTTTTTTATTCGAGCGGAGAAACATTTGCCGCCGAGTTCCCCAAATACGGCCAGAAGCTCAGCGGAATGCTTGAATCCTTCCAGGTTAGCCTCAAGCTCCCCAAGGCCAAGTGGGAGCCCCTGGCCTGGGTCGAAAGCCTGGACATCAACAAACTTGGCTCCTTTTTCTTGGCATCGCTGGGAACGATCCTGTCCTTTATTTCCAACCTGTTCTTGATCCTGATTTTTTTGGTCTTCATGCTGGCCGGACGGGGCAAGCTCAACCTGAAGTTAAAAAACTTCCTGCATGCCCGCCAGGCGGGCCAGTGGAACCGGATCATCGATAACATCGACCGCCAGGTCCAAGGATACCTGGCCTTGAAAACCCTCATTTGCATCGTCTCCGGCATCCTGGCGACATTGATCCTGGTCATTTTCGGCGTCAAATTCGCCGTCGTCTTCGGCTTTCTGACGTTTCTCTTGAACTATATCCCCAATATCGGTCCCCTCATCGCCAAGATCTTTCCTTTCATATTCGCCCTTCTTCAATTCGAGAAGTTTTGGCCGGCCTTTTGGGTGCTCGCGGTCCTTTTTGCCGTGGATGGCGTGCTCACGGTTGTTGAGCCGAGAATGATGGGGCAGCGGCTTGGGCTCAGCCCTTTGGCCATCCTGTTCGCCCTTTTCTTCTGGGGCTGGCTGTGGGGCATTCCGGGCATGATCTTGGCCGTTCCGATCATGGTCATCCTGAAGATCGTCTGCGGCAATTTTCCGTCGCTGAAATTCGCCGAAGTGTTGATGAGCAAGTAAGAGGCTCGGCCGGATTGGCTTTCCTTATTGTTTAAAAGCGCTTTGAAAAGGGATTCGCTCCCTAAGGGGATTTTTTACGCCATAAAAATTCCGACTTTTTCGGCGGCTGCCTTTCTCGCAAGCTGGATAGCAGCGTCAAAAGGATGACCTTGTCCACACTTTGGCGTTTCTTGTCTTATGGTTACAGCTCAAACATTCTCGCCGGCCTCAAAGAGGCTTTCCTCAAAAGCCGGAATTTTTAGGCTAAATCCCTCATGGTCGCTTCATCCCTTCTCAAAGCTCTTTCCTTCATGTTTTTTTACCAATCAGTCCTCGCCTAATACAAACGCAATAAATAAAGTGACAATGTATGGGCGGCGCTTAGGCCGCCCTCAAGCCCCCGTAGCGGAGGGGGGCCCCGGACACTCTTGGAGGAGGACCCTTTCACAGGTTCCCCCTCCAACGGGCGGCGGGAATACCCGCCGGCCCTGCCACCCCTCCAAGGAGCATCCTCCCATGAATTCATCGCCAAATGCTCCTTGGAAGGAAGGCAGGAAGCGAAGCGACCGTTGGAAGGAAAACCCTACACAGAGTTTCCTTCCAAGAGTGTCCGACGGGACTGGTTCCCGGGACCCGGGGGCTACGGGCGGCCTAAGCGCCGCCCGAACGGAGATGTCATTTTAATTATTGCGTTGATATTAGTATCCGAAGGTGAAGCCCAGTCCTCCCATCAACCGAAACCCGCCCAGGTCTACTTCGTCGTCAATC
>JAPKZH010000652.1 GCA_026393905.1 Candidatus Aminicenantota bacterium | reverse complement strand
GATGGAAATGTTCCACACCCATCGAGACAATCTCTCGTTGATGGACAAGGTCGTCGACAGGCTGCGGTTGATGGCCGAACTCCATTTGGACCTTGATCTCTGGAAAGCCCAGAACATCTACTTTGAAATCAGTCGGACGACGATGAACGATAAAAAAGGTCAAACCGAACGCGGCGACGAGCAAGCGAAAAAATGGATGGGTTTGTTCCAGGACTTGGGTTCTTTTCTGTATGTTAATATAGAGTGATACGGAGCCCCGTCCCACAATCGGAGTTTGTTCCGGAGGCCTTTGAGGACAAGGCCAATCTAATATTAATGCTGTAAGCAAGGCTACCTTGTAATTGCGAGCGACCAAAGGGAGCGTGGCGATCCCATGGGATCGCCGCGTCGCTACGCTCCTCGCGATGACATCGAAGTTAATACGTCTACATTATCAGGAAAAGATGAGATGAAGAAAACAGCCGTAACGCTAAACCTCTTGTTGTTTGTGTTTTGTCTTTCTCTCCCGGCCGCATCCAAGGGCCATCTGTTCATCATCGGAGGCGGGGACCGTCCCGAAAGCATGATGAAAAGGTTCGTGGCCCTGGCCCAGCAGGTCGGCAGCGGGAAAATCGTCGTCTTTCCCATGGCCAGCAGCGTGCCGAACGAAGTCGGGCCCGGACTTGTCGAAGAGTTCAAGAAACTGGGTGCGACAAACGTGGAATTCCATATCCTCACCCGCGAACAGGCCCTCAAGGAAGATAGCTCAAGAATTCTGGATGACGCGGGAGGCGTCTATTTCTCGGGCGGCGATCAATCGCGCCAGACTGCCGTTCTTCTCAACACGCCGATCCACAAAAAGCTCCTGGAGATATATGAGAAGGGCGCCGTGATGGGCGGCTCAAGCGCGGGGGCGGCCGTCATGAGCGAAGTCATGATCACGGGGGACGAAAGACGGGAGGTCAAGGAAGGCCGCGAATTCGAGACGCTCCAGGCCGGGATTGTCGTCACGGCTCCAGGCTTCGGGTTCATCAAGATGGCGATCGTCGACCAGCATTTCGCCACCCGTAAAAGGCATAACCGGCTCATCAGCCTGGTCGCCGAGAATCCCAAGCTTTTGGGCATCGGCATCGACGAGTCCACGGCCATCATCGTCAATCCCGATGACACATTTGAGGTCATCGGCGAGAAGAACGTCGTGATCTATGACGCCTCGCGAGCTAAAATCAAGATAGCTCCGTCGAAGGCTATCGGGATCTCGAACATGATTCTCCACGTCTTGTTGCCTGGAAGCCGATATAACCTAGACAAAAGAAAAATCGTGACACCCTGAGACAGCAGGAGGATCCCCTTCACTCTTTAAAAAAAGGGGCATTAGATCGGAAGAGCGTTTTCAGCCCATCCTGCGCTTGAGCTCGTCGACCAGTTTTTTGATGGATTCCTGGTTGGGATTGATCTCCAGCGATTTTTCCCAGGCTTTCAGCGCTTCAGGGGAGTTTCCCAGGCGCGAATAGCATTCTCCGATGGCATTGAGGACGGAGGGGATGACTCCGGCGTGAGAAAGTTGACTTTTATAATAGCTGATGGCGAGGTCATATTCCGCCAAGGCCTGGCAGGACGCAGCAAGCGTCCATAACAGCGGGGCGTTTGCTTCCGGTTTTTCCGCATAGGGCGATAAGATGTCTTTGGCCTTTTGATAATCTTTCTTTTTGAAAAGAAGCTGCCCGTAGCTGAGCCCGTACTTCAGGGATGAATTTTGTTTGTAGGCGGTTGAGAGAGACCGCTCCGCATCATCCAGCCTTCCGGCGTTCGACAGTTGATTGCCCAAAATATAGGAATATTCGATGTCGCGCGAGGCGGGCATCACTTTGGAGATGATCCAGGGCCGCGGTATGTCGGCCCGGGATGAGACCTGGAAATCCTGGGCCCCGCCCAGAATTTCTCTCTTTGCCCCGTCCAAAACGGACACTTTGACTTTGTAGGTGGCCGGAGGAAATTTGGCGAGCGGAAATTCTTCCAGAAAATAGGAGCCGGCCATGTCCTTCAGGGGCCTGGTTTTTGTCAGAAATTCTTGGCCGTCCTTGATGATGGCGTATTTCAGGCTGCCCAGGTCATAGACATCACGGCCGAGGCCGTAGGCTTGAAAACAGACGGCGAGGTTCTCCTTGGCCTGGAAAACATTTCCGGCCTGGCAGGAAATCTGCATATTCTCGATTTTGAACGGCTTGTTGAAATCGGCTGGCGCGGCGCTTTTCGCCCGATATCCCAGGATGAGCCGGCCTATGTAAGGGGTGGTCAAATCCCGTGGAATGGAGATCGTGCTCTCAAAAGAAGTAAATTCTTTGGAAATGGTATTTTTCAGCAAGAGGCTGAATTTGAAATCTCCGGAGATGAGGGGGATCATGTCCTGGAGCGCTAGAGAGGTCTTCCCGATGTCTTCGACCTGGTCTTTGCCAAAATTGAGAGGAATATTCTTCTCGTACTGAAAAATCACATTCCCCTGGAGGTCCGTGACGATGCCGTTGAGCGCAAAATTCAGGCTGTATTGGCCCCCTTCGGTCAGGACGGACAGCCTTTTGGGCTCGACGGAATAGTGGACAAAGAAAATCCCCGACCTGTCCTGGGTCACCCAGATCAGGGCATCACTGGGGATATAGTTGGCCGTGTAATCCACCTCGACGAAGTCCTTGTACTTGAGAATCGCCTCGGCATAGTTGTCATCGACCATCCGTTCCGGGACTGAGGCGATCTGGTTGAGCAGCTGTTCCGAGGACAGGGAAGGCCGTCCGAAAACGGGGGATTCGTCGGGGAGAAGCGACATCGAGGCCCGTCCGAGCCGGGAGTCATAGTTCATCAGCTTTTGCAGGGCGGCTTCCGGGTTGGTCGGGTCGCCTTGGTAGTTGACAAGCAGGCGGGCCGGTCCGTCTTGCATCGGGCTGTAGAGGACGTATTCGCCAAGGCCGTCTCGTTTAAAGAAGATCAGGTTGAAATTCGGGGGGAGCCCGTATCGGGCTTGACCCTCGTAATACCAGATCTGGGCGGGGAAGACCGTGCCCTGGCCTTGAATATCGGAGATATCGCGGGGAGGGCCGAGAACGATGGACATCCTGCCGCGGTCGGTCTGCCATCCCGACCTTGTCGTTTCTCGTCCATAATATTCACTGGCGTAGGCGATTCTTCGGTAATGCTCCTTCTTGAATGCGTTTTCCGGAGATCCCGGCGTCGGGTTCCTCTGTTTCCAGAAGGCCTCGATAAAAATATCCCGTTCCCGGTCGGTCTGAAGGGCGAGAAACACGTCCCGTTCTTTAGCGGAGATGATGTAAACGACGTCTTTTTCCAACCAGCTTTGATGGACGGGAGGGAGGTCGGTTTTAGGCTTCTTCTGTCGGCCGTCGCCAAGGACGGTCAGAGAGGCCAGGATCAAAACCCCCAGCCAAAAAATCTTTTTTCCGCTGTTCATCGGATAATATTCTCACCAATTTCTTTCTTGAGCCGTTCGATGACGCCCTTGACCTCTTCGATATCCGCAGCGTATTTTTGGGGCGAGGCCGTCTGGATGAAAAGTTCGAAGAATTTCAGGGCTTCTTTCTTTTGTCCCAGCCTCAGATGAGCCCGGCCCAGATTATAGGAAGTGTCCGGCTGCCGAGGGTCAAGCTGAAGCGATTTATCCCAGTGGTTGAGAGCTTCGTCGGTTAAACCCTTCCTGTAGCAGGCCGCTCCCCAGCCGTTATAGGCCGAGGCCAGACCGGCATCGATGGCGACGGCCTTCTTGTATTCTTCGATGGCCAAATCGTATTCTTTGAGGGCCAAAAAGCAGTTGCCCAGGTTGTTCATGGCCATGGCGTAGTCGCCGTCCAGTTGGATGGCTTTTTTGAACGACTCAACGGCTTTCTCGGCCCGTCCGCTTTTAAAATAGCTCGCGCCCAGATAGTTGTAGGCTTCGGTATAGCTCGGGTCTTGAGCCACGGCTTTTTCCAGGATTTGGATGGATTCCTCCACCCGTCCCGCTTCTTGGAGGTACAAGCCCAACCTCGAAATCAGGGACGTTGTCGTAAGGTCGGAATCCACGGCTTTTTTCAGGAGGTTGACGGCCTCATCCAGCCTGCCCATCTTATAATCGTTATAGGCGGCATATTCATACCCGATAATGAAATTGGGCTGCTTCTGGATGACCTCTTGGTAAAGCCGGCCGGCCCTCTCCAGGTTCCCCGTCTCGGAGGCGATGATCGCCTCATTAAAAAGATTGTCCAAAGCGATCATTGTTTTGGGATCGGGCCGGTTTATATCGCTGCCGAAAGCTTTGCCCGAAATATAGCCCAATGACATCAGTTTATCTCGCGTCTCCTTGTCCCTCTCTGTCTGAAGCACTCGCGAGGCAGCCGGGGAGGAGTAGCGTTTGATCAGGTTTTTCAATTCCTCCTGGAGACGCTGGGCTTGGCCGGGATTTTTCTTGATGATGTTGTTCGTTTCCTGGGGATCGTTTTTGAGGTCATAGAGCTCGGGAATCGGCGCCTCGATATATTTCCATTCGGCCGTCCTGATCCCTTGAAGAGGGGCCCAATTGCGATCCATCATTGCCGCCACAGATTCGATATAGCCATAGGGCTGGGGACGGGACCTTCCGCCGAGAAGCAGATCCTTGAACGACGTCCCCTGCATTTTCCCGCCTTTAGGCAGTCCCATCAATTCCAGGATTGTCGGCGCGATATCGATGAGACCGATGGGATCGGAAACCGTTTTTCGGACGGGCGCCAGGCGGGGATGAAAAAAGATCAAGGGCACGCTCAGCGTCGAATCATAGATAAAGATGCCGTGCGTCGTTTCCTGGTGCTCCCCCAAGGCTTCCCCGTGGTCGGCGGTAAGAATGACGAGCGTCCGGTCCGTCAATTTCCATTGCGCCAGCTTCTCCATGAGCGAGCCGATCGCGGCGTCGGTATAGGCGATTTCTCCGTCGTATTCTCGACCGCGATAGTCTTCTTTGAACGGCGGGGGAGGCGTGTAGGGCGCATGGGGATCGAAATAGTGGATCCACATGAAAAACGTTTGATCCTTGTGGCAGGCGAGCCAGGCTAGGGCATTCCTGTTGACGTCTTCCGCTTGGCGTTCGACGAAGGTCAGGTCGCGGATCGCATTTTTGCTTCCATAGAGGTCGTCGTAGACATCAAACCCTTTGTCCAGGCCGAAGCGAGAATCCAAGGGAAAGGCCCCGACGAAGGCGGCCGTCAGATATCCGCTTTTCTTGAGAATCTCGGCCAGGGTTTCCGTGGAAGAGGGGAGCCGGTAGCCGTTGTCCCGGACGCCATGAAAAATGGGAAGGGTCCCGGAAAAAAGAGAACAGTGGGAAGGCAGGGTCAAGGGGACATGGGAATAGGCGTTCCTGAACCAAACTCCCTTCTCAGCCAAGCGGTCGATATTCGGCGTTTTGACGAGCGGTTGATTAGCGTCTTCATAAATTCCTAAGTGATCGGCTCTCAAAGTATCGATCGTGATGACCAGGAGGTTGAGATTTCCCCCGGGCGCGGGAACAGTCCGGCCGTGCCCGGAAAAAGGAAGGATGAGAGGGGTCAGACAGACGAAAGACAGGAGAAAAGGCAACCTCCTCGGTGTCCGGCTTTTTTTCATGGGATTCCAGAAGACTATGTTATCGGAAAAAACGGACTTTTGAAAGGCGATGCCGAAAAAAAAGGGGAACCCGGAGCGGGTTCCCCCCTTTTCGATTCTTGCGTTTTTATCCGCAGGAAGCTAAAAATTCCACTTCACGCCCAGCCGGACAATCCTCGGCGACAGGACTTGGGTGATAAAATGATAGGTGCTGCTGGACTGGGTGTTCCAGCTTAGGGTCGTCACCGAATTGAGGATGTTGAAGCCGTCGAGCATCAACTCGATCTTTCCATAGCGGCCGAAGCTGAAGACCTTGCTCAGCCTGAGGTCTAGCATGGCGATGTCGGGATACCGGCTGGCGCCGGTTTTCTCTGTAGAGACGCTGATCCGGCCCTGGTTGAGGAGGCTTGTGCTGGTGTTGAAATACCGCTGGGTCGGATAGCCGGCGCGGTAGTTGAAGAAAGCGCCGACGTAAAATCCCCAGGGCAGGTCATAGCTGCCGCTGGCTTTGATGATCACAGGCGAGTCGTTCGAATCGACGGCATTATCGTTAAACGTTCTGTTGTTGGGATCGTCCACGGATTCGATCGGCAGCTTGACGTTGGTTTTGCCCAAAGTCACTGAGCCCATAAACTGCCAGCGGTCGGAATATCTCTTGCTCAGGACGAGCTCGACGCCCTGGTAGGATGTTTTGTAGCCCGGCCTCTCAGTGACATAAGGCTGGGACACGCCCACTTTGGCCGAGGCCAAATTGTAGATCGTTATCGTTCCTCCGTCATCACCGCTTCCCAAAACTCCATCGGGTCCTGGGTCTAGGACGTCTTTGGGCGTGTAGTCCAGCTGGGGATCCACGGCCTGGTTGTCCGACCACCAGAATCTCTGGGTGTCCCTGTAGATGAGGTTCAGGCTGACGCCGATATTCCGGGCGAGCTTCTTTTCGAACCCGACGACGACTTCGTTTGTATAAGGCGATTTCAGATCGGGATTGATCTTGACGGCCTGCCCGATGTTGGTATAGACGATCTTGCCGAACTCGTTGGTCTGGGGGAGTTTGTCGCCGTTGGCATCGTTCCAGTTGTAATCGATTTCCCAATACCCCGTTGTTATGCCCTGGTCCACCGGGCCGTAGCTGACCTGATAGGAGTAGCGGGCGAAATGAGCTTTGAAAACGTTCTTGCCATCGTTGAATAAATCATAGGTCAGGCCGAGCCGCGGCGAGAGCATGGTGAATGAAACCACATTCTTCTGGGCGTCCTGATGATAGATGGGCGTTATGTTCATTCGGCTGTAATAATAGTCCGTCCAGGGAGACGGGGCCACGTCCGTTGCGTTGATGTGCATGTGGGTGCTGTCGAGCCGCAAGCCCAAGTTGAGCGTAAGGTGTTTTTTAAAGCTGAAGACGTCGTGAATATAAGCAGAGTAGACGATATCGTTCTGGTTCCAGACCTCCTGCCGGAAGGTCCAGACCTGATAGGGGCTGGTGTGGTCGGGGTTGTCGAAATAGAGGAGGATGTTGCCGGGATGCTTTCGGGTCGTGTGGAAGGGCGAGTTCTGGTACTCGAAGCCGACCTTGATCTCGTGGTTGCCGCCCAAAAAATCGTCCTTGAAATAATTGGCGAAAGCGTTGAGCTGGTAGCGGTCGGAATAGTACCAGGTGTAGTTGTAATAGGCGTTCTCATACCCTCCGGTCACGGGCGTGGTGTAGTAAATCCTGACCGCGGGCTGGTTCATGTCCACTTCGGGCTGATTGCCGGTTTGGTACCACATATCGTTGATGCCGAGCTTGAAATTCAGGATGAGGTTCGATCCCAACGTCCAGGTGTCCTCCAAATGATAAAAATAGGAGGGGGAATCCTGGAGGGCGGTCGTCACCGGCGGCCGGGTGATCGAGGCGCTCCGGTGGGGCTGGTATTTATTGTCGTAGTTGAACCAGCCCATGAGCTTATTGTTATTTGAAAGTTGGAAGCTCAGCTTGAAGGTGCCGTGGGTCAGCGAGGCATAGTTGGTCTGGGGGACGCCGTTCAGGGTATAGCCGATGATGAAGCTGTTGATGACCGTGTTGCGGAAAGCGCCGTAAAACCAGAATTTGTCCTTCATGATCGGGCCGCCCAACTCACCGCCCCATTCGTAGTAA
The DNA here is from genome assembly GCA_026393905.1 of Candidatus Aminicenantota bacterium. Classification (GTDB taxonomy): domain Bacteria; phylum Acidobacteriota; class Aminicenantia; order Aminicenantales; family UBA4085; genus JAPKZH01. The sequence continues at coordinate 4,407 of JAPKZH010000652.1, read as the reverse complement.
TAATCCAAGGGGTTGCCCGTGCCGACGTTGGCGTATTGGGGGTTCTTGATCTTGTCCGGGATGTTGTCCCACTGCAGCTTGTCGTTCTCGCCGTAGAGGCTAATCCCGCCGCCGAGCTTGTTGCCGCCGGATTTGGTGATCATGTTGAGGACGACGCCGCCGACCTGGATGTCGGCGGTATGGGCGCCGGTCTCGACCTGGATTTCCTCGAAGGAGTCGAAGTCATAATACATGGCTGAGGCGCCGTTGGCCGCGGCGTCCGTCATGTTTACGCCGTCGATGTTGTAGTTGGTCTGGTTGCGCAGGGTGCCGTGGGCATAGGCGCTGCTTTGGTTGCCGGCCGTGCTTCCCCCCACGTTCTCGCGGTCCATGACCATACCCGGGGTCATGGACATGATGACCCAAGGATCGCGCGCGCTGGGAAGCTTTTGGAGCATGGCCTGGGTGAAGTTGGTCTGGATCGTGCTGGATTTGAGGTCGACGACGGGGGATTCCCCGACGACCGTGACATTTTCTTCGATGGCCGAGACCTCCATGGTGAGCGTCATGGACGTCGTTTTTCGGACGGAGACTTCCACGCCCGTTTTCTTGACGGTCTTGAATCCGGACAGGGCGAAGGTCATGTCATAGGTTCCGGGGGAAAGAAAATTGAACCGGAAGGCGCCCGTTGCGGACGTTGTCGCGGAAGCCGTTCCTCTGAGGATCGTCGCTCCGGTGATGGTGATGGCGACGCCGGGCAGGGCGTTCCCTTCCGCGTCGACGACCGTCCCGGAGATGTTTCCCGTCTGAAGGGAGTCCTGGGCGGTCACAAGACCGGTCAGGAACACGAAACAGACGATGAAAATCCCAAGGTTTCTTTTTGTCATGTTATCTCTCCTTGCTTGAGGTGGGGATATGGCGGCCTTTCTGGGTCCGCGCCGAATGAAATAATTCTTTCATAAGCCAAAAAAAATGTATTTATTCTTGCACTTAGAAAAACATATTTTCCGGTTTTTGTCAAGCCGGATAGCCGAGGAACGCCGCTGCGGCCTCTAGAGCGGGCCCCAATTCATCAGAATCGGGGGGACGAGCGCGATAAGGCTGAAGATGATCAAAACGATCATCAACGGGACGAACCACTTGGCCCACTTTTCCCAGGGGATCTTGGCGACTCCCAGGACTCCCATGGTCACGGCCGAGGTCGGCAGGATCGGGTTGATGACCTCGCAAAGCTGGAAAGCCAGGACGGTTGTCTGTCTTGTGATTCCGACAAGATCGCTCAAGGGGGCCATGATCGGCATGGTCAGAGCCGCCTGGGCCGTTCCCGAGTGGATGAAGAAATTGATGACGCCCTGGGTCAGGAACATCATGTGGGCCGTGATCAGATTGGGAACGGCCGAAATCAACCCGGCCGTGAATCGGAGCACCGTGTCCAGCACCACGGCATCTTTTAAGATGATCAGGATGGCCCTGCCGCCGGCGATGATCAAGGTCACGTTCATCACGTCTTTGGCCCCGGCGACAAAATGGACGGCAATTTCCGAGGGCGGAATCCTGGCGATGATGCCCGAAACGAGCCCGATGCCCAGGAACAGCGCGGCGATTTCTTCCATGTACCAGCCCTTGGCCAGAATCCCGTAGATCAACAGGCCGATTCCCAGGAACAGGATGAGCAAAATCAGTTTCTGGGCGGGACCCCAAGGAAAGCTCTTCGCCGTGTCGGCAGACACCGCATAGTCTCGGGATCTGTCGATCTCGTAAACAGGGCTTTGTTTTGGGTCTTTGGCGATTTTCTTTGCGTAGAGCATCACAAAGACGATGGCGATCACCGTGGCGACCACCCAGAGGATCAAGCGGTAGGCCAAACCCGAATACAGAGGGATATCGGATAATCCCTGGGCGATCCCGACCGTGAACGGGTTGAAAAAGGCGGCCGAAAAACCGACCGCCGATCCCAAGAACGGGATGGCCACGCCCACGACGGAATCATAGCCGAGGGAAAGCGCTAGGGGGATGAAAATGAGAACGAACGGGATCGATTCCTCGGCCATGCCGTAAATCCCGCCGGCCAAGGAGAAGACCACCATCAGGATGGGAATCACAAATTTTTTCGACCTCGGGTTCCTGGAAAAGAAGAAGGCCAGTTTTTGAATTCCCGACTCGATGGCTCCCGTTTTTCCCAGGATGGAAAAGACGCCGCCGAAAATGAAAATCAGAAAGATGATCAGGGCCCCGTCCTGGAAGCCCCGGATCGGGGCGATCAAGAGCCATTGCGGCCCCAACAGTTTTTTTTCTATGGCGGTGTATGTGCCCGGGATGGTCACCAGCCGAGTCTGGCCCTGGAATGTTTTTTCGGCGCGCTGGTATTGTCCCGACGGGATGACAAGGCTGAGACCATAGACGGCGATCACCAGGCCGTAGATCAGGACCAAGGTGTGGGGAAGTTTTAAGCTCGGCTTTCTTTTCATGAGGACCTTCTCCTGTGACGGAAATGGTATTTTATAATTTTCCGAAAATAATTGATAGAAAACGCGGACATCTCCGTGTAAAATCAGGGAGTGAATATTCAAGCGCCGAGGAAACCGACCGTGAGCATCGGACAGCTGTTTAAAAAATCCAAGCCGGTCTTTATGATCATGCTGGTCGTCTATGTCCTCGGATTCGGGGCGGGATTCGCGGCGGGCAGGTTCAAGCTGGCCGACCTCAATAAAATCCGCGCCTCGAAACTCTCCGAGCTCAACAGGAATCTTGAGTTCAAAGTCCCCGGCTACGGGGCTCTCCTCCAGAAATATAAGAATTGGGAACGGCAGAAACTCTTCGGCCATCTGTTCAAAAGCCGCGTCGTGAAGTCCATGTTCACGATCTTTTTTAACAATTGGATCGTCGGCAACCTGACGATGATGGTCAGGGCGGTTTTCCTGGCGCCGATGATCCTCTATCCTTTCGGCCGCTTCATGCAGGGATTGATGGTCGCCCAATATTCCGTCACCTACCAGACGTGGGGCACGCTCATCTGTGAGTTCGGCGGGTATTTCCTGACCATTTGCGGCATGCTGACGGCCTTGTTCTGGACCGTGCTTTATAAAAAGTTCGGTTTCGAGGCCAGGAAGCAGGCCTTCCGGAACGGGCTGAAATTCCTCGGCCTCATGTATCTGGCCTCAGGATTTTTCATACTGTTCGGAAGCTATATCGAAACCATGTTCATTCTTGGCATGTCGCTCCGATAAAACGACGGGCCGGGCGGCAAATGATGGATCATAAGAAATCGGTTGTCTGTCTTGGGATCATGGTGGCGGATATTGTCGGCCGCCCCGTGAAATCTTTTCCGGATGCGGGAAAGCTGGTCCTCGTCGATGACATGGGACTTCACACCGGAGGTTGCGCTGCGAATGCCGCCATCGGCTTGGCAAAATTGGGGATTCCTGTCGAAGTCATCGGGAAAATCGGGAAAGATGCGTTCGGAGATTTTTTGTCGGCCCAGCTTGAACAACATAAGGTGGGCACTAAGGGGGTTCAGCGGGACCCAACAACGGGAACGTCGGCGACGATGGTTATGGTCCATCCCGACGGCGAGCGCAGCTTTGTCCATTATCTTGGCGCCAATGCCAGGTTGCTTCCCGGGGACATCGATTTCGGCTTGATCGAAAGATCGGCCATCCTCCATTTTGCAGGATTTTTTGTTCTGCCTGGAATGGATGGCGAGCCCACGGTCGCCTTGCTCCGAAAAACCCGGACGGCGGGCGTCACGATTTTTCTCGATACGGTTTGGGATGCCTCGGGTCGCTGGATGCAGCTCCTGGCGCCTTGTCTTCCTTTGATCGATTATTTTGTACCCAGCCTGGGCGAAGCGCAAAAATTGACGGGGTTTGACCATCCCGAGGATGTCGGCCGAGCATTATTGGACAGGGGAGTCGGGGTCGTGGCCCTGAAGATGGGCGCCGAAGGCTGCCTGGTCATGACGGGGAAAGGCGAGAAACTCCGAATCCCGGCATTCCGAGTGTCCGTCGTCGACGCCACGGGCGCGGGAGATGCGTTCGCGGCCGGCTTTATCGCCGGCGTCTGGCATGATTGGCCGCTGGAGCGAACGGCTCGATTGGCCAACGCGGTCGGCGCCTTGTGCGTCACAGAGGCCGGGGCTTCAGCCGGCATCCGCTCCCTTCCCGAAACTCTTGAATTTATGGGGTCAAACCTCAACATTTGACATTTTTCATTCCGTTGGTATAAGGTTTATCTCTTTTCATGAATATGCGTCCTTCCGGTCTCTGCCATCACTTTTTATTCATCCCATCGTATGCCAACCCATTTTTATTGATATTAAAAAGGAGGAGGTTTCATGAAACGCATTGTTCTTAGAGTGACCCTGATTTTTGTCATTTTTGCCCTTACTGCTCCTGCCATACTGGCCGAAACCATCCCCGTTAAAAAAGC
>JAPKZH010000166.1 GCA_026393905.1 Candidatus Aminicenantota bacterium | reverse complement strand
CGATGATGGCAGAGGGAAAGAGTCAGAGGGAAGCCGCAGTCTTTTTTGGCGTGTCGGATGCTGCTATCAGCAAGAAGATAAAGCGGTGGGAAAAGGACAAACCGCCTGAGTCCTTAACGAAGTTGACGGTGAAAGAACAGAAATATGTTTTGGCACGAGTGGGGGGCAAGAATAAAATGCAAGCGGCAATGGAAGCGTTTGACTGTGACACGCCGGAGAGTGCAAAGAGTATCGGCTCAAAACTTGGAGCTGATCCTGATATTCACAGGGCGATTACTGCTCTGATGCACGAGTCAGGTATTGGCCGGAAGGCGCGAATCAAACGGCTTGCGGAAGTTGTCAACGCGCAAGACTTAGGGATAGCGGCTAAGGGTCTTGACCTTTCATGGAAGCTTGACGGAAGTTACGCACCGATTCAGGTTGATTATACCGTGACCTATGATCCAGATGCTCAGCACGCGCGTTATCTTGAATTGAAGGAATTGTTGGCGGAAGCGATTGCAGCCAAGATCGCAAACGAGACAGACGTCATTGACGCTGTAAATAACGATTAAAGGAGAACATGATTATGAGTAAAGAAGATATTTATGACCTCTTACAAGGCAGGCCGTTGACAAAGGAAAACCTTTACGCCTTGCAGAAAGACCCCAGGGCAAGCGGGATGTCAGCGAAGTATGATGCCCATTACAGCATGACGGTTGAGAACGCCTTGCGTGAAATTAACAAACCGGCAGATGTGAGGATTCCGAAATCTGAATCGCGGGCGCTGAATATGAGTGCGGGGGATGAAATCACGTTTGAAAATATTTGCCATTGGAAAAAAGACCCGCGTTACCACGATCCCAATTTCAGAAATCCCGAATATGTGAAGGCCGTAAACCTCGCTGTGCAAGAATACGGGCAGGCAAAAGATCGTCAAATGGCGGCGGAGGCCGAAAAGGATCGCCCCACATTGCTCAAATAATTTTAGCTTTCAGCGGATATGGTGGAAAGAAGTTTAACCCGCAAATGCTAATCCGTTAGCGTTTGCCTAACAAAAAAAGGAGAATTGAAATGGAAAAAGCAGATGCAAGTAAGGAAATCAGATGGCCGGACGGTTCACCGTATCAGCCGAACCCGGAAAAAGATTTCAAGGGCAAGGAGGGCGCCGGTGCGCAATCAACTGTGATTCCCTTTGAAAAGATAGCACCGCTTTCGCAAGACCCGCAGACAGTCAAAACCGGCGATCAGTAGTTGAATCCATGCGGGAGTCTCGATTAAGGGGCTCCCCTAAGGGAAAGGAAAATGAAAAAATTACAGCCAATAAAGACCATCGCCCATGATGCAGCCGAGCATCTCGGTAAATTACGGCGCATACTCGAATCAGAAAAAGAACTGCTTTTGGAATTTGAATCAGAAATTGTTCAGGTGGAAAGGAACCAACAAGACCCGAACATCCGGGAGCACCATTTAGATGCCGAAAGAACCCGGACATATATCAGGATTCTGGAGAAGCGGCTCCATGAATTAGAGGAACAATAGGAGGGTT
>JAPKZH010000136.1 GCA_026393905.1 Candidatus Aminicenantota bacterium | reverse complement strand
TTCTCTTGAAACGAATATTGAGCCGACAATGGGCATGAACGCAATTCTCAAAGGAATAATCGCTTCCATAGTCGGCGGAATCGGAAGCATTCCTGGAGCTTTATTTGGCGGGTTGTTCTTAGGCATGGCAGAAAATATAGGTATTTGGAAGATTCAAGCAGGATGGAAGGACGCGATTGCGTTTGGAATCTTGATTCTCTTTCTCCTCTTTCGACCTTCAGGGATTATGGGCGCTAAAACCGAAAAAGAGAAAATCTAAATCTATGGAATATCTTATCCACATACTAATAATCTCAGGCATATATATAATCCTTACCCTCAGCCTTAATTTGATTGTCGGCTACGCGGGTTTAGCCGCTTTGGGCCATATTGCCTTTGCCTGTGTAGGAGCTTATACATCTAGTTTACTTGCCCTGAACCTTGGAGTCTCTCCTTGGATTGGCCTCATAATCGGAGCTATTTTCGCATCTGTTCTGGGAGCGATCGTTAGCTTTCCGTCACTAAGGCTAAAAGGAGATTACCTTGCTATAGCCACGTTCGGGTTAGGCGTTATTGTTTACTCGATTGCTAAAAACTGGGTAGGATTGACTCGGGGGCCGATGGGTTTGCCGGGAATTCCGGCGTTCAAGATATTTGGCTATGAGATTAATAATGTCTGGGCTTATCTTGTTTTGGTTTTAATATTTGTAGTCATTACCTATGTTGTTATCAGAAACATAACAAAATCACCTTTTGGCAGAATCCTCACCGCTGTCCGAGAAGACGAGATAGCTACCGAAGCTATGGGGAAGAACGTTAATAAATACAAGCTCATAGTCTTTGTTGTCGGCGCGTTCTTTGCCGGAATCGCCGGAAGCCTCTATGCCCATTACATCACTTTTATAGATCCCTCCAGCTTCACGATGATGGAATCCATAGCGGTTCTTCTAATGGTTGTTTTCGGGGGAATGGCGAGTTTAGGAGGGTCTTTTATTGGGGCATCTGTGCTTGTTATCTTCCCCGAGCTTCTGAGATTTCTAGGTATGCCAAGCTCAGTCGCCGCCCCCTTGAGGCAGATGATCTATGGGCTCTTGTTGGTTATTCTTATGATCTGGCGGCCCCAGGGATTAATGGGAAAATACAAATTCAAATAGTATGACCATGCTTCAGATTCAGAATCTATACAAGGAATTCGACGGAATTAAGGCCGTAGATGGCCTTTCTTTCACTGTAGAGGACAATTCCATTGTCGCCCTTGTCGGTCCTAATGGGTCGGGAAAGACGACGGTATTCAATATTATCAGCGGGTTTTTGAAGGCAAATAAAGGACGGATAATATTTGACGGAAACGATATTATTTCTTTGAATCCTTTCAAGATTGCCCGACTCGGGATTGGTAGAACGTTCCAGAATATTCGACTCTTTCCTCAAATCTCAGTCCTCGATAATGTGTTGCTGGGTTTAAAATACGAGACTGGCCACCGATTCTCATCTGCGCTCTTTCAGACGAAGCGAATGAAGAAGGAAGAAGCGGATAATATAAAGAAAGCTGAAGAGCTTTTAAAATTCGTAGGGCTGGCCGAGAAAAGAGACGCACTAGCCGAAAATCTTTCCCACGGCCAGAGGAAACTTCTTGAATTGGCAAGAATCCTTGCTTTAGAACCGAAAATCTTCCTTCTTGACGAACCAATTGCCGGGCTTTTTCCAGAGACGAAAAGAACGATGTTTAGCTTAATTAAGAAACTCAAAGCAAGCGGCAAAACAATTAGCTTTATCGAGCATGACCTTCATTCAGTGATGGACATTGCCGATAAGATTATTGTCTTGGATCACGGCAAGAAGATTGCCGAAGGAACACCGGAGGAAATTAAACAAAATAAGGAAGTATTAAAAGCGTATATAGGCAAAGACACCTTATGAATAGACTTCTTGAAGTCAACAATCTCACCGTCTTTTACGGTTCTGTTCGGGCTTTGGAAAACGCCTCGTTTTATGTTGATCCCGGAGAGATTGTGGCTATGATCGGGCCGAACGGGGCGGGGAAGTCCACGGCCTTAAAAGCTGTCTGTGGTCTGATTCCTGCCAAGGAAGGCGAAATTAATTTCCAAGAAAAAAGCATTAAAGGCATGTCGCCTGACGAACTCGTAAGAAAAGGCATTTCCCTTGTCCCAGAGGGGCGAAGAATCTTTTCCACTATGACAGTTCAAGAGAACCTGGAGATGGGCGCGTTCACGATTTCCAGCAAAGAAAAAGCGCTCATTAATGAAAGATTAGATCAAGTATTTGGACTATTTCCAATTCTAAGAGAAAGAAAAAAGCAAAAAGCAGGAACTCTCTCCAGCGGAGAACAGCAGATGCTGGCTATCGGCAGAGCCTTGATTCTGGAACCGAAGCTTCTGATGTTGGATGAGCCGTCTTTAGGACTCTCGCCGAACTATGTAGAAATCGTCTTTAAAAAGCTTCAAGAGATCAACAAAGCCCGGACGGCCATCCTTTTGGTTGAGCAGAACGCCTCGAAAGCTTTGGAAATTTGCCACAGAGGGTATGTGTTCGAGATCGGGACGATTGCTTTTGAGGGAAGCCGGGAATCGTTCTTCAAAGATGACCGAATCAAGAGGATATTAGTCGGCGGATAATTTTTCTTGCTTTTGCCTGGTAATTCGGAATAAAATTTCTTTCTTAAAGGGGTTAAGCACATTGAGATGCCCCTTTTTGTTTTTGCCCGAAGGCAGATCACGGATGGAAATTTTAGATGGGGGGTAAACAATGAAGAAAACAATCGTTCTCTTTCTTTTAATCTTAGGACTCGCTTTTCTCATAATTTCCACAAAAGTGGGAGTGGCGTTTCTGGCTTTAGCCGCCGTGGGAATTTTCATTATCATCGGCGAGCGGAAGGCGGAAATTCTTGATAATTGGTCGGCCTTGATCCGGGGCGCTCAGGGTCAAAGAGATAAAGTTATAACGACAACAAAAGAGCTTATTAATATCTCCAAGGCTCCCTCAATCGAAATGAAAGAAGAAAAAGT
>JAPKZH010000409.1 GCA_026393905.1 Candidatus Aminicenantota bacterium | reverse complement strand
TTATCGGTGGGTTTAGCGGCCGGTTTCTTCTTGGCAGGCCGCAGGTCGACCCAGTTTTCCATAAAGCGCTGGCTGCCGGCTGCTCCGCTCTCCGATAACAGCGACTCTATAATGGCCTTGAGCTGGGCATAGGGCAGGGTCCCGATGATCATCCGATTGTTGATGATTAAGGTCGGCGTGGAGCGGATGCCGTAGCTGAATTTGTCCGAAGTCTTATCATATTCAGCGCCGGTGTTGATGATTTTGAGGACAAGGTCTTTGGTCGACTGGTCCGTCAGGGCCGCTTCCACTCCGTATTTCTTGGCCAGCTGGGCCCTCCACTCCGGGTTCCTGGCCTTTTCAAAATTCTCGAAGATCTCGTCGTGGATCTGGTTGAACTTGGCCGGGTCATGGGCGGCTATAAAAGAAAGCTCACAGGCGCCGGGATGCTTGTTGCCCTTTTCCGGGACGACCTGGTTGCATTTTCCGTCGAGCGGGAAAAACTGAAAAGCGATATTGATCTTTCCCTTGTATTCGTCCTCGAGCTGTTTCATCTGTTTGTAGAGGAACAGGCAGTCGGAACAGAGAAAATCCACGTACTCGACGATCCGGATCGGAGCATCCTCGAAGCGCTCGGTCGCCTTGGCCGTCCAATACGGCGAAACGAGGCTCGGGTTCTTCACTTCGGCCAGGCTGTAATATTCTTTGACGACCCGGGTGGCCACCCCCCCCAGCTGGGCATCCTGCTTGGCCTTATAAAACAAATGAAAGCCATAGGCGCCGGCCAGCAGCACGATCGCATAGACGACCAGGTGCTTGATCGACGGGGCAAGGAAAGCGCGAACGTTCCTCAGCCCTCCGCTCGTCGGGGCAAGGCCGTAAGCCCAGAAGAGGCCGAAGCTGATCAGCGAAAAAAGATAATAGCCGCTGCACAGGAGGCACAGGCTCTTCAAGAAGAAGACGGAATAAAGGAGAAGCCCGATGACACCCAGCGCATTCAACAGCGAAAGCGACTTATTGGTGCGCTCGAAAGCCGCCGAAGGGAACAGCGCGCCCAGGAGGACAAGGCCGCCGACGATGAGGCCGAGATACCCCATCGGAACGCCCCAGAATTGGGCGATCGAAGAATAGGCCGAGCTGTCGCAGTTGAAAAAGGAGCTGATATCGCAGAACGAGCCCCTAAAGATGGATTCCGGGAAATTCGCCTTAAAAAAATGCTGGATCGTGAGCACCGAAGCGGCGATCATCCCGGCTCCGGAAACGAAGCTCCAGAACCGCCGCCAACGGCTTCCCTCAAGCGTCAATGACCTCTCCATTCCGCAGCCTCCTTTCTTGGGGTGCGGGTATTTTACCACAAACAACGGGTCCTTGCTTCCAGGAGCATAGCAGTATCCAAATATATGATTTCAAAGAGGTGTTGGAATCGCTCCTGAGGCCCCCTTAGCGGAGGGGGGCCCCGTCGGTTTTTCGACGTGGGGAACCGACGGGACTGGTTCCCCAGGGGGCCGGGGGGCGATTCCGGCACCGATAGATAATCGCACAAACGGAGATGCTCACCAGGACCTTCCGCCTATTGACAGGAACGACTCTCCAGTCCTATATTGAGGGGGTGAAA
>JAPKZH010000139.1 GCA_026393905.1 Candidatus Aminicenantota bacterium | reverse complement strand
TCTCTCTGATCTTTTCCCTCTTCCAGAAATATATTTCCATGGATCTGGGCAATTCGCCCATATGGGTTGGGCTCGGACAGCTGAATTCCACATTTAAAGATCCAAACGCGTTCGGAGCTTTTTTATCGGCCGTCCTGCCCTTGTTCTTCGGGATGGCGCTGTTTTTCCGAAAGAGAATGCGCGTCTTCTTTTTAATCTTGATTATTCTCACCTTGTTCATCTTCCCTTCGATCGGTTCCCGAAGCGGCTTTCTTGCCATCAGCGTTTCCTTGGGCATTTTTTGTGTCTTAATCCTGTTTGGAAAAAGAGCGGCTCTCAAGATAAAAATTTTCCAATCCTTGGCTGTTCTTTTAGCCCTTGTCTTAATCATTTCTTCACTTTCTTTTTTTCAGAGCCGATCCAGTCTTTTTCAAAGGTTAAGCTGGAACCCCAAGACGGCCTCGGGGCAAAGTTTTGTGAGCGAACTGTTTACGGGAAAATTGGCAGTGTGGAATGTCGCCGGACACATGGTCCAGGATTTTCCCTTCACCGGCGTAGGGATGGGAGCTTATATTATCGAGCTCCCGAACTATCTCAAATCTCTGGGAAGACCTTCTGAACAAACCGATTCTGCCGAAAACTTTTTCTTTCAAGCGGGCTCCGAGCTGGGGCTTGTCGGGTTTTTTTTATTTCTTTGCGTGTTCTTTGCCATTTTTAAGCAGATGAGGGTAAGCTGGAGGAGATTTCATCCCGAGGACAAGGATAAATATGTTCTCACAGGAGTTTGCTCCGGCCTCCTTGCTCTCTGTGTGAACTTCCTCTTTCACAGTTATATTGGAAGTTTCGAGGTCGTCTACACCTTCTGGATTCTGGTGGCTCTTGTGTTTGTTTGGCCCCTCACCGGCAAGGCGAAGAAGGCCCAGGTTCCTCGGAAGCCTTTTTGGAAGTTCCCCGCCCTTATTTTGATCGGATTTTTTGCCGTTCTTCATCTCTGGAATTCGGCCCATTCCCTCTCGTTAAAAAGTCAAACCGCACGGTTCGGTTGGAGTCAGAATTTTGGGTTGTATGGCATGGAAAAGGATAATAGAGTCTTCTTCTATCAATGGACAAAAAAATCGGCGGGCTTGACGGTCGAGACCCCTGGGCCCGTTCTCGTCATCTCCATGAGGGCGTCCCATCCTGATATCAGAAAAAAGCCTGTCCGGACTAAAGTCTTACTTGGAGATGAATTTTTCAGGAAAAAGGAGCTTATCCGAGAGGTTGTTCTCACAACAACAGACTGGATAGACTTTGAATATCCTATTTCTCCTCCCTCCAAGAAGAAAATATTTCTTGTCTTTAAGACAGACCGAGACTGGCAGCCCTTTAATTATCTTGGTGTGCCGGACTCCCGGTCACTGGCTCTCGGGTTGGGAGAGATGTGGTTCAAATATCCGTCAGAAATCGCCGGCAAAAAGATCAACGTTTTGAGAACGATTCCTTCTCAAAATTGGCAAGGTAAATTCAAAGAAAATCTTATCACAATCGGCATCAGCCGGATGCAAATAAAACTTGAAAGGGAAAACCTTGGCCTCCGCTTATGGGTTAAAGGCCAAAAAGCCCTTGGCTTGGGACCATACATCATCATCAGAATAGATAACAAAATTATCGGAAAAACGATAATCAACGAAGAGAAATGGATGCCCCTGATTCTGACACCAGAGATTGGAGCGGGGGAGCATGTTTTGAGTGTTGAGTATACAAATGATCTTTATGTTCAAGAACTCGGCCAGGACAGAAATGTTTTTCTCGGCAATTTAGACATCATCTCCATAGAATAAGATAAATTTCCTTTCAAATTCTGCATTTTTATCTCCCGCCTTTCCCTCACCCCGCCTCATCGCCTTTTCTTCCTGACCGCCAATAGAAAGAGCCGCGGTTTTCTCATCAGCCGACGATCTTCAAAGCTTAAGGGATGCTTTCTGCCTTCAATCCGTATTCTCGGCCGACCCGCTGTCTGCCACAGATTCATCGTAGAGCGCAAGGAGCTGGCAGACGAGGGTTTCCCAATTCAAGACATTTTCTCCATAGGTCTTTCCCTTTTCCCCCAATTCGTTTTGCAGAGGTTGGTCCTTCAATAATCTTAGAATCGCCCTTGAAAAGTCGTCCGGGTTATCTTCGGCTAGGATGCCGATTTTTTCTTTTTCAAAAATCGTTTTGATATCGCTAATGGGAGTCGAAATGACCGGTTTTCCTGAAGCCAGATAGAGATTGAATTTTGAGGGCCATCGTCCATCATTGGCGATATTTTTTTTCATGGGAAGCAGCAAGAGATCGCAGGCGCCCAGATAATGCCAGATCCGAGACGGTGCGATTTCCCCCGTTTCAAGAGTGAAGTCTTCGATTCCAGCAAATTCATTGAGCCTGAGTTTATGCCGCCCGATCAAAATCAACCTGGCGTCCGGCCGTTCTTTTCCCACTATTTTCATCGCGTCAAACAGCAACTTTGCGTCATTCTCGAATAATGTCCCCAAATGTCCAACGATCGGCACGTCCGGCTTTAAATGAAGGACCTGCCGGCAATGTGTTTTATCCAGCGGCTGGGCTTGATGACGCTCCGTCCCTTGGGGGAGCACCAGAATTTTCGACTTCTCAGAGCCTAAATGGGCCAACCGATTTTTTAAGGCGGTGGATATCACTGTGGAACAATCTGCAAATCTCCGGAAATATTCTTCAAAGAACGTTTCCACTTTGCCAAATGTGGCGCTGTAGAATTTGCCGGATCGTTCTTGAATGGTTCCCCCCCTTCCCCACCAATCGGCCCAATCGATGACCAAAGGCACTTTGGCCTTGAACTTGTAGAAAAGGGCGGGAAAGATGACGACGGGTCGGGTGTCGAACGCATGAATGATGTCGAATTTTTTATCCCTTAAATAGAGAATTCGCCGAAAGGTATTCCAGGGACAGATCCCAGTTCTCCATTGATGAGAAAAGAGATCCGGGAACTCAACAATCTCAATTCCGTTTTCTTGAAAACACAATAATCTTAACTTCGTGGATCGTGACGTGGTTAAAATAGTAATATTGTGACCGTGCTTGGCCAAATATCTGCCGATATCATAACACCTCAGGTAGGTTCCGACTCCGATGATATTATGATTCAAAATCAATATATCCATCGTTCTTCTCAAAAGTCGGCTTCAAAATATTGTCTGTCAAGCGGATAGCGACATATTCAGCTCATAGCTATTGTATCTAATTTCATGAGATTTTTGGTATAAGAAT
>JAPKZH010000126.1 GCA_026393905.1 Candidatus Aminicenantota bacterium | reverse complement strand
CCGCTACGGAGAGCATCCGGATTACAAGTTCTTCAACATCCTTTTTCCGTTGAGCGGAGAATTGAATGCCGAACGTCACGGGGAGTGGAGACTCGTCATGTCAGTGGCCAACCATGTCCCTGATGGCGTCACCATACGTCTATCTGCCGCCGTTGCGGCCATGGGCGGGACAGTGATGAAAGCCGGATTCAACAAGCTTTCCAACCAAACCGGAGAGCCGATCACGGTCACGGCCACTCTCACACGTGATGGAACCCCCTTGACTGGCGTCAGTGTCACGGCGGAATGTTCGATCCCGGTAGAGAGCGTCGCGAACATACTCCACGATTCGAAGTTTGCGTACTCTAAAATCGCCCCGGCCGCAACCGCGCGATCGGGGAGCGGCGAACCTGTCGACAATGATTCGCTTATAGCGGGCAGGATCGCCATGATTGAAAAACAGAAGGGAGCCGCCCTTGTCGGCAGAATTTCAAGCAGGTTGACTCTCTTCGACGACGGTCAGCACGGCGATGGAGCGGCGGGTGATGGCGTGTACGCGAACGTATATACAAATACAAGAATACCTGGGAATTATGATTTCAGATTCTTAGCGCGGAACATTGCTACCGAAGGCGGGAATACCACGACAAGGGAGTGGACCGAGAGTTTCTACAACCAGGTGAATACCGACGTCGGCAGTACCCGAGTCAGGATTGCGATACTCGACCTTACCGGCGACGGGACGCGATTCGGCGTCCAGTTTGTCCCCAGGGACCGGTTTGGAAACTACCTCGGCCCCGGGTATCCGGTCACAATAGAGGCCTTTACAGCCAATCCCGGCACACTCACGGTCAGGGATCTGAAGGACAACCTCGACGGGACATACTCCACGGAGTTTTTCGTCTCCAGGGAAAACCTCGCCCACGGTCCACGGATCAAAGTCCTGATCGACGGAAAAGAGTTTGCCCAGAAACCGATGCCGACCCATTACCAGGCAGTGGCGAGCCTGCACGGGGGTATTTCCATACCCATCAGTGCATTGGCAAATACTTTTGACCTCGGCTTCTGCGGTATGCTGGACTTCGGCTACAATATTTCGCCGGTGTTTTCAGTTGTCGGGCTTTTAGATTACTGTCAACTTCCTTCTCAGACGACCGGGGTCGATCCGTACAGGCTTTTTGACGTCAGCGTTGACGCTAAGTACAAGCTCCGAAATATCCAACAAAACCTCTCTGCGTATTTCATGGGCGGCGCTGGTTTTTATTTCCAGGATTTCACGTCTTTAAACGCTGGCTTTAACGCCGGGGCAGGACTTGAATACGGTATCAATCAGTGGTTGTCCCTTGATTTCGGCGGCCGTTGCCATTACATGCCTGCGAGGCAAGAGGTGCTCGTGCAGGCCATGGCCGGGCTTGTATGGCGCTTCCAGATTATGTATTGAGGAAAGTGGGCCTTCATTAGCTGGCAGCTGACAAGGGCATGGTGTCTGCCCGAATTGAAAAGGGTCTGATTGAATTCCCTCGTGGGGAGGAGCCAGAATACAAGAACTGGAATACCTGAGCCGAATTTTTTGGACTGCGAAAGAATGATCCGTCGTTGCGGACTGGGCAAGCGCCGAGAAGCCGCCTGGAGCGGCAGGCCCCTGTGCCTGCGGCCCCTATGCCCGCGGCCTCTCTGCCCGCGCGGCAGCCGCGTCCCGCACCATTCGCCTCCCGCGGTAGCGCACGGTGTTCGCCTGGATGCGGGCGCCGTAGCGGGATGCCATGTCTGCAAAAGCCAGGCCCACCTGGTCGGGCTTGTGGGCATCAGAGCCGAGGGTGACGGGGACCCCGGCATCGAGTGCCATGTCGATGATCTCCCAGGACGGGTACGGCTCAGCGATCTTCTTTCTCAAACCAGACGTGTTGATCTCCATGCTCATGCCGCGGTCCCGGCACAGCTCCAGGACCGCCGCCACATCCTCGCGATTGGTCTGGAGGACCGGTCGGCCGGGCTGCTTGATGAGGTCCAGGTGCGCAACCCCGTCGAAGAGCCCGCTTTGTATCCCGCCCGCCACGGCATTGAAATAGTCGGCATAGCGGCCGCTGAGCGGCTTCACAGCGGGGTCGAACTCGAAGACCCATTCGGGGTCGGGCCATGCGGAGAGGAAGTGCACTGACATGAGCACGAAGTCGAGGTCATGAGCCGAGAGGAAGCGGGCGACGAACTCCTCAACACCGTCCTCCCACT
>JAPKZH010000385.1 GCA_026393905.1 Candidatus Aminicenantota bacterium | reverse complement strand
AATCGGCCAGGACTTTCTTGAGGGCTTCTGAGGCGGCTCCTGTTTTCGTCGCGTCTGTCTCGAGGTAGGCTTCGAGAATTCCCGCGTCTTTCATCTGGGTGACCTGGGCGTTGACGTTATAGGCGAGCTTCTCTTCCGAGCGCAATCCCCACAGCCTTGAGCCCGGTCCTTTTCCCAGGAGGTTTTCTAGGAGGTAATTCAGGACAAAGGCTTTCGCCGAAGTCGCGGGAAGGGAAAAGGCCATAGAGACCAGACACTGCTTCGTCTTTTTTTCTATGAATATTTCTTTTGGGGTCGCGGCAGAGCCGGCCTGGACCGGCGCATCGGATGCCGGGGCGATCTCCCCGGATGGAAACTTCGATAGATATTTCTGGAGGAGGGCCAGGACCTTTTCCGAGTCGAGGTCCGAGATGACGGCGCAGGCCATGCGATTGGCCCGAAACTGCTGCTTATAAAAATTCTCGATGTCCTTGCCCTTGATCTTTTTCAGGGATTCTTCCGTGCCGAAGATCGAGCGGCCGTATCCCGTCTTTCCAAAGATGGCATCAAGCTGGGCCAGGCGTCCGACATTGACCGAATCGTCGGATTGGATGTTTTGCAGATGGCCCATATTTTCTTTGACAAAATTGATCCGAAGACCCGAAAAGAGCGGGTCCATCATGATCCCGGCGAATATTTTCAGCGTGTCCTCGAGGCTTTCGGAAAGGCACTCCAACTGGATGAGCGAGTAATCGCCTTTGGAGGTCAGGCTGTAACGAGTGGCTTTCACCATCAAGTCCTGGACTTTGTTCTGGTCGGGAATCTCGACCGAAAGCCGCGTCGTCATATAGGACAGGCCGTCCATGCCGTTCGGTTCCGCCTTTTGGCCGCCGCGGATGAGGAAGGTGAGGACGGTGACGCCGGACGCCGTATCCTTCTGATAGATGACGGGAAGCCCGTTGTCCAAGCTTTTCTTTTGGGGAGCATTGGCGGATTCGGCGGCCGAAAGACAGGCGACCGCCAAGAAAAATCCCGCGACGCCGGCCAGCGCCGACAGCCTCTTTGATTTATGTGTGCGGATCCTCATGGATTTCGCCTGCTTTCATTTCTTTTTGGGGACGATCGAGACGACGACATACCCGCCGGGGCTCAAATATTTGGCGGCGACTTTTCTCAAATCCGAGGTGCTGATTTTGCCGATATTTTCCAGGTAGTTTACCGAAGCGGCGCCTTCGCTGAGGATCAAGTGCATGGCCAATGAACTGGCCAGGGTCAAGCCCTCTTCCTGCGCCTGCTGGATACTGAACCGGATCTGATTTTTCGCGCTTTCCAAATAATCGAAGGCATACATCTGGGCTTCCCCATAGACATCACCCTTGGCATAATTCTCGCTGCGCGTCCGCTGACGGAGATACTGGACGGCCTGCCTTTTGGCTGCGTTCAGATTCTTGGGCTCAAGCGTAAAGTAGACGACGCTGGCGCCGCCGTATTTGAGGGTGATGTAGGACATGGATACGCCGTTAATGAGATCCCGGTCGCCCCTGAGGGCGACATTGAGCAAAGGACGGATCCCACGACCCAGGACTTCAGTGAGGACGTCCATGGCGAACTGGTCTGAGCTGTTGTAGTCCGGGCCGAGCATCCCTATGACTAGGTAGGCCTCCTGGACATCGAGCTCCTGTTCGATCTCGATGGCTTTTTCGGCCAGGACGGCTTTCTCGAATTTGGGAGGCGCGAAGGGCTCTCTTTTGACGGCGTCGAAAACCGTCCGGACTTTGTCCTCCATATCCTTGATGGCGAAGTCGCCGACGACGGCCAGGGCGCAGTTGGCCGGGTGAAAATAGATCTTATAAAAATCTTCCAGTTGTTTGAGCGTAATGGCCTTCAGGCTCTCTTTTTTCCCGTAGATGGGCTTTTGGTAGGGGTGTCCCTTGAAAAGATTCTGGTAGACAAGGGCGGAAGCGAAGCGGAACGGGTCGTCCTCGATCTGGCTGATCTCCTCGAAGATGACGTCTTTTTCGGCGTCGATCTCCGC
>JAPKZH010000212.1 GCA_026393905.1 Candidatus Aminicenantota bacterium | reverse complement strand
GTTTTCCCCAGGTTGTCGAGCGTGCTCTTGAGCGAAGCCTGGCCCTGATCGATCTGGTAGGTGAAAGACCTGTACGTGGCCTGGGCGATATCGAGCTGAGCTTTGGCCTGTTCGAGCTGGTCGTTGGAGACAAGCTGATTATCATAGAGTTTTTTTTGCCTGTCGTAATCGCTCTGGCTCTTTTTCAAGGTGGCTTCAGCCTTGATGAGCTCGGACCTATAGGACTGGATCATGGCCCGGTCCCGGTCGGCGTTGGCCTCATACTGCGTCGAATCCAGCTTGAGCAGAAAATCCCCGGCCTTGACCTCCTGGCCTTCCTTGACTCCGATCTTGACGATCCGGCCGGGGACATGGGCGCTGATGTTGACGTTTTTTTTGGGTTTGATTTCCCCCGAGGCCGAAATGACGGCCGTCAGGTCGTGGCGCTTCACTTTTTCCGCCGTCACTTTGATCGATTTTTCTCTCTGTGAGCTGAGGTTGAGGACGATGATGAGGCCTATGATCAGGATGACGACCCAAAATATGAACAATCTCTTGGTGTTCTTCTTCATGGTTTTTTGCCTCTCAAAATGAAATATCATAGTATATTACGGGGAAAAAGGCAAAAAGTTCGAGGGCGCTTGCCCCTCGCTTAGAATCTGAGGAGGGCGACGGTGCCCGCGGCTCCGGACGGCTTTTTTCCCGGACTTGCCCCTTGCCAGCAGTTTATCTGGTCAATCGAGCCCCGGGAGTTGCTCCATAACCGCGGAGTTGGTATGATAAAACAGCCATGGGAGAGTATGCGGCGTATCTCGATGCGGCCGAGAGTGCCGCCCGCGAGGCGGGGGAGCTGCTGCGGAAGAACCTCAGCCAGATCGGAGAGATCTATTTTAAGGGCCTGGTCAACCTGGTGACAAATTCCGATACCGAGTCCCAGGATTTGATCTTCGACCGGCTCTCGGCCCGATTCCCCGGACACGACTTCCTGGCCGAGGAGGGCCTGAAATCGCTCAAGGGCGCCGAATTCCGCTGGGTTTTTGACCCCCTTGACGGGACGACCAATTTTGCCCACGGATTCCCTGTGTTTTGCGTTTCGCTGGGCCTGGAGCACCGGGGCCGGCTGGCCTGCGGAGTCGTCTATGACCCGATGCGAGAGGAGATATTCTGGGCGGAAAAGGGAGAGGGCGCTTATCTCAACGGAGAGCGGATCCGGGTCTCGAAAATCAATGACCTCGACAGGAGCCTTCTGGCGACGGGATTTGCCTATGATATCCGGGAGACAAAGACAAACATCAGACAAGCCGACGATTTCCTACTCCGCGCCCAGGGTCTGAGGCGGTGCGGTTCGGCGGCGCTGGATCTCTGTTATGTGGCCTGCGGCCGCTTTGAGGGATTCTGGGAAATGAAGCTCAGCCCTTGGGACACGGCTGCCGGCGCCGTGATCGTTGAGGAGGCCGGCGGCCGGGTCTCAGATTTCCAGGGCAATCCGGTGGATATTTATCACCCCGAAGTCGTTGCCAGCAACGGCCTGGTCCATCAGGCCATGATGGACGTATTGAATCTGCCATGAAAGCAAAAAGCCGAACTCGCAGAGGAATCCCATTTTTAACCTCTTTGTTGGCTGCCCTTGCTTTTTGGAGTCTTGGGGACTCCCGGCAAAACCAGCTCCAGGATTTTGAGCCCGTCAAGAAAATTACAGTTCCCGGCAATCAAGCCTGGACGGATACCGGCCTCGTTGTCCAAAAAGGCCAGGAATTTTATTTTGTAACTTCGGGGACGATCTCCCTCCAGAAGGACAATCCGATCGCCGGCTGCGGACCTGACGGTTTCAACCGGAAAACGCAGCAGCAGCCGATCCCCGAACAGAATTTGGGAGCCCTTGTCGGGAAGATCCTGGAGAAAGTCGAAACCGCCACCGATAAACAGACGGGGGAGAAGACCCAGAGAGAAATCGGTCAGGCCTTTTTCATCGGAAAGGAAAACAGGCTTTCGCTTCCCGCGGACGGCCGCCTGCTGCTGGGGATCAATGAGCTGGTGGTCGGCGACAATGACGGCTTTTTTGAGGTCGTGATTTACCGCAAGAAATAGGCCGGGGTCAAACCTACTCATTACGCACAATTGGCCAGGGGAATATGCGTAACGAGTAGGTTTGACCCCGGATTACGTCTTTCTGGCGCAGCCAAATATTTCACCTATCGGGCGGCCCCGAGAAAATGGAGTTTTATCAGACCCTGTTAAGCTTGTAGAAATGGGACTCGGTCGAGAAAAACAGGACCTTGATCCCTATTCTCAGCCAGATGTATGCCTGGCCCCAGACGAAAGCGATCAAGAATGCGGCGAGTCCCTCCTTGGGCAGGACTTTTCCTGCCAGAAAATAAAGAATCGTGAAAGCGATAAATACGATTCCAACAAGCAGATAGAGAACCCATGCCTTGAAAAATCTCCTGCCGATGAAACCGAGGGTTGATAAGGCCGTAGACAGGACCTTTTTGCTGTCCCGGATGACGAGGCTGACCTTGATATAATCAAAATACATCTGGACGATGGTGAAGATGAGGAGGAAGACCAGAGTCCTCAGGTTCGAAGCGATGATCGTCGGCACCTCGTTCGAAGCGCTCTCGATCCAGGGCTTGAAGGCAGCACTTATCAGGCGGAAAAGTATCCCGAAGACGAGGGCAAAGCCGACGACCGTGACGAGAAAGATCCGGAGAAAACGCCAGAAATATCTGCCGCAGTCGCCGAAGAAGTTTTGGAGAGTGACCTTTTCCCCTTCTGCGGCGACCCGGCCGATGATCCCCCCGTTGAGGAAGATGTAGAGGAATCCGAACAACAGCGTGGGGATCAGGAACCAGCCTGCGATCGCCTGGGGGATATTCTGGTATTTGTAAATGAGCTCACCCAGCCACGTGAAGCCCGGGGTGCGCAAGGTCCCCCCCAGGAGCGATTGTCCAAAGTCCTTCCGGATGAGCAGGAATATGGGAGCGATGATCATCGATGCGAAGACGAGGTTGATCACCCAGAGATAGGCCAGCATCTTCGAGTTTCGGGCGGCCGTTCGGATGCCTTTTCCGAATATCCTTAAAATGCCCATAGTCGTCTCCTTACTCACATCAGGCCGCTTACGGCCTGGAGGAAATTCTGGACGCTGAAGAGGAGTTTTGCCGCCAAGTGCCACACTCCCCTCCTGACCGCCTTCATCGTGCAACTGTTATTCGCCAGGTTGGAATCGATGAGCCAAACCGTCTCGGGATCGACGACGGCATAACGGGCCTTTGCCGTTTTCTCGAAGTCCATTTTTGTCCAGCGCGCCTGGCCGTCCCAGACGCGGGATTCTTCGGTTCCGTCCTCGAAAACGACCAAGACCTTCAGCGGGGCTTCTTTGCCGACCCTCGCTTCGCCGAACCGGCGGAGCGTCAGGCTCGTGACATACGTTTTTCCTCGATCGCCGGATTTCGGCCCTTTCCCGCCTTTTTCCGAGGATTCTTTTTCCTCCAGCTCCTCGATTTTCTTCCCGGTCATTTCCTCCTTCTTGCCCTCGACGTCGAACACCCCCCGAACATACTTCTGTTTTTCCACCGAACGGAGAGAGGCGATTCCGTAGTCGAAGTTGAGGGTGTCGAGGAAAAGCTCTTTGAAGAACCAGCTCATATCTTTGCCAGTCACTTCGTTCACGACAGTGATGAAATCCTCGCTCGTCGGGTGCTTGAAGCGGAAGCGCATGTGGAACGTTCGCATGACCCTGGCCATCGTCTCCTGCCCGAGAAGCCGCTCCAAAGTGACGAGGCCTGTCGCGGCCCGCATATAGACGTTCAATCCGTAGCTTGCGTCGCTATAGAATTTCCAGGACGGCATGAGCACGGGATCGTATTCGACGATGTTGATGGCCGCGGCGCGGTTCTGTTCGTGGTCGTAGCTTTTCGGAAAGGGGATGAACCAATTGAGGGGAATCCCGTTAAAGCCAAATCCAATCGCCCCCGGGCCGTAGGCTTTGGCCACGACCTTGCCCGTCGAATACGTATTGATTCCTTCGTCGAGCCAGGCTTCTTCGAATTCGTTATTGGCCGTGAGCCCGTACCAGTATCCGTGGCCGAACTCGTGGACGATGACGCCTTCGGGGGAAAGGACGTCCTTGGTCGGAAAATAGCTCGTGCCAGCCGTAAAAAGCGTCGGATATTCCATCCCTCCGCTGTCCGTCCGGTACGGAGGATCGACCATAGTCACGGTCTCTGGATGAGGAGGGTCATTTTGACGTCGGGAAGCTTGACCTCGCCGGCGGTAAGCCCGAGCATCCTGGCCGTATCCTCGTATTCTTGGGGCGTTACCTCCCGGTCGGCGATAAAATCGCGCTCGACCTTGATAAAGTTAGGGCTGGCCGTCCAGGCGAAGTCGTGGATGCGGGACTGCTCGTAGGTGTACGCGGCCTTTTTATTGGCCTCGTCCTTCGTAACAGACGTCAGTTTGCCGGAAGAGCCGACGACAAAGTCAGCGGGAACCGTGATATGGATTCTGAAGTCGGCAAAATCGGCGAAGAATTCCGAACTCAAGTGGTACTCGTGGCAATTCCACCCTCTCCCTTCCTGGTAGACTCCCGGTTTGGGGAACCATTGGCCGATAAAATAGGAATCCTGGTAGTATCCCGACCTAAGGATCGTCCGCGGGATCTTGGACTCGAACTCGAGCTTGAGGCTGACGCTTTCCCCAGGCTTAACCGGCTCGGGAAAGACAATCCGCATGACCGTCTGGTCTCCCTCGTGGGCCGGCTCGTCGCGCGTTACAAACTCTTTGGTCGGGAGGAGGTCTCGTTCGTCCGCAAGCTTGAGAGACACTACGTCGATCCAGCCCCAGTCTCCGTCCTTGACCTCGATGCCGCGGAGGTTGGAGCCTTGTTTTGACTCCTGGAGGACGGTGCTTTTCTCGTTCTTGAAGACGTTCCAGTAGAGATGAAAGAGCATGTCGGGGACCGTGTCCTGGGACGTGTTCTGCCAGACGATATCTTCCCGGGCCCGGAGCATTTTCCCGGCGTTGTCCAACTCGACCCAGATTTCATACCGGAGAGGGCTCGTCCATCCGGTAGATCGGGAAGCCGTTTCTTGAGCACCGAAAGTCATGATTCCCATAACGGCTGAAACCGCCAGGCAAAGAAAGGCCTGGACGGCGCGCCGAAGCAATCCTGCCGGATTCTTCGGACGCTTCAGATCCGGACGATCCATATTCATCGGAATCCTCCTTGTTCTATCCTGCATTTATGTTTCATTTTCGCAATAGCATAGCGAGAAGGGGATCATACTTTATTTACGATTGGAAGGCCAACACAGTTCGCTCAAGGGATCGGAGGATGCTTGTGAGTCAATGTCCGGGGTCAAAGCTACTTTTTACGCATGATCGAGGCGTAAATTGAATGATGAATTTCACTGATCCGGCAATCTGATCCGGT
>JAPKZH010000147.1 GCA_026393905.1 Candidatus Aminicenantota bacterium | reverse complement strand
GCCGCCTTGGGGGGTATATTTGATGGCATTATCAAGAACGTTGACCAGGGCCCGTCGCAGGGTGTCTTCATCCACGCTCCCTCTTGCTCCTCTCTGGAGGTTTGTCATCAATCTCTGGCTTTTTTCTTCGGCCATGATTCGCATGTCTTCGACGGCTTTTTCGACCAACC
The DNA here is from genome assembly GCA_026393905.1 of Candidatus Aminicenantota bacterium. GTDB lineage: Bacteria > Acidobacteriota > Aminicenantia > Aminicenantales > UBA4085 > JAPKZH01. The sequence goes on along the minus strand of JAPKZH010000147.1, from coordinate 1,813 downwards.
TTGTCAGATCATGGTCTTTCCGGCTGACCAGGAGCTCGCCGCGGTCGGCTCGGGTCAGAAGAAGCAGGCTGTCGACCAAACGCGTCAGGCGCGCCGTTTCTTCCAGCATGCTGCCGATCCTGTCGCGGTAGGCGCCGGCGTCAAGGTCCTCCTGAAGGGCCACTTCCCCCACGCTCTGAATAGCCGTCAAAGGAGTGCGCAATTCATGAGAGGCATCGGCCGTGAAACACCGCAGCCGTTCAAAGGCATTCTCCAAGCGGGTGAGGGTATGATTGGAGACGGTCACCAATCTCCCGAATTCATCCTCAGGATTTCGAACAGGAAGCCGTTCGGCAAGATTCTCCGCGCTGATTTTTCCAGCTTGATGGGCCATGGACGCTACGGGCTTGAGCAGCCGGCCGGCCATGATAGAGCCACCCAATGCGGCAAGAACGAGCGCGCTCGGAAGAGCCAATGCCAATATCATAACAAGCGTATGGAGACTGCTCCAGAGGGCTTCTTCGTCTTGGCCGACCGTCAGGATTAAGCCGCTTTTTGTGAGGCCGGTGATCAGACGAAACCTTTTCCCCGATGCCGCTCGAAAGGTCCGGTATTTGACAGTCGGCACGCTTAAGATTTCCGGCAGCTCCGCTTTTTGATAGGGACCGGTTTGAAAAAAAACTTTTTTTCCTTGGACGAGTTGGAAAAGCTTGGCCGAACTTTCAGGCTCCAAATCGCGCACATCACCGGGCTCTTCGGAAACCTCTCCGGCGATGACTTCGAATTCCTTGTCCAGCTGCTGGTTCAACTGTTGGCCCAGCCGGCTTTTCACAAACAGATAAACGGAGATGGAGAAAACCAAGACGATGCAAGCCAGGATCAGCGTGTACCAGAGGGTCAGCCGCACCCGTATGCTCGACGGGCGAATTCTCATAGCGTCCTCTCTGTGAGGATGAAACCGACGCCGCGGACCGTATGGAGGAGCTTTTTGACAAACGGCTCGTCGATCTTTTTTCGGAGGCGGGCGATATGGACATCGATGACGTTGTTGAGGGGCGTCGCCCTCTGCGTCTCCTCCCATACGTCCTTGGCCAGCATTTCGCGCGTCACGACCTGCCCGTGGTTGCGAAGGAGATATTCGATAATTTCAAATTCCTTGACGGTGAGGGAAATGGGCCGCCCGGAGCGGGCGATGGTATGCTTGACCACATCCATTTCCAGGTCGGCTAGCTTGAGTTTTAAAATTTGGCCATCGATCCCCCGCCGGAGCAAGGCCCTGAGCCTGGCTAAAAGCTCGGGAAAGGCGAAAGGCTTGATCACATAGTCATCCGCGCCCGCATCGAGCCCGACGACTCTATCTTCTACGGCGTCTTTCGCCGTCAGGATCAGGACCGGCGTTTTGTCTTGTTTGCTGCGAAGAGCGGTCAGGATTTCCAGCCCGTCTCTTCCCGGCAGCATGAGGTCCAAGATGACCACGTCGAATTTTTGAGAATGGAGGAGAAAAAAACCTTCTTCCCCTGAGAAGGCCACCTCGACGTCATAGTGTTCGGATTCCAGCCCTTTCTTGAGCGCTTGAGCGACTTTTTTCTCATCTTCTATGACCAATATTCTCATGGGCACCCTGAAATGAATATAACACTCGAAAAATGATTTGACTACTGAACTTTTCCTTAAGAATTTGTCAAAAATCGGCCTGAAGCAAACATGGATCTGGGGGGAGCCCATAGTAAAGCGAAAGAGCCGAGGTCAGGGCTTCGTTTCCTAGGGCCGGCTAAAATACCAGACAAATTTCAGCATGGCCACGGTCTTGTTCAGCCGCCAGTTCCCGTGGGGA
>JAPKZH010000590.1 GCA_026393905.1 Candidatus Aminicenantota bacterium | reverse complement strand
CCCAGGAACTGGGAGGCGATTTCGACGCCGATAGAAAATCGCACAGACGAAGATGCTTACGATTTGACATTCACTTTTCCCGGTGATAAAAGCAAAAGGCATGAATCTAACGAGGAGGCTAAATGAATAAATTTTCCCGGGTCCGTATAGACAAGTATTGTTATGGGATTATTATCGTCCTCGTTTCTGCGCTCATTTTTTTAGGCCAAGTCGGCTGCCGGCCGGCCCAGAAGGCCGAGCCGGGCCCGAAGCCTCCGGTCGCCGAAAAGATAAAAAAAGAGCTGACGGCCAACGGCCAGACCCGCATCGATGAATACTTCTGGCTGAGGGAGCGGGAGAATCCCAAAGTCCTGGATTATTTGAAGGCGGAAAATGATTACGAAAAAGCCGTGATGAAACACACGGAGCCGTTCCAGGACGCTCTTTATAAAGAGATTATCGGACGGATTAAGCAAACCGACTTGTCGGTCCCCTACAAGGACAACGGATATTTCTATTACACCCGCTTTGAAGAGGCGAAAGATTATCCCCTCTACTGCCGGAAAAAGGGGAAACTCGACGCGGCGGAAGAGGTTCTGCTGAACGGCCCGCTGATGGCCGAGGGAAAAAGCTTCTTTTCGATCGGCGGCTTGTCGGTCAGCCCCGATAACAAGCTCTGCGCCTATGGCGTCGACACGGTCAGCCGCAGGAAATACACGCTCTACTTCAAGATCCTGGCTACGGGCCAGGTCCTCCCGGACGAGATTGCCACGACGACCGGTTCGGCCGCCTGGGCCAGCGATAACAAAACGGTCTTCTATACCGTTAAGGACGATACGACCCTGCGCTCATATAAAATCATGCAGCACGTCCTCGGAACGCCCGCCTCCGCGGATGCCGAAATCTATATGGAGAAGGACGAAACCTACGATGTCGGAGTCTACTTGTCCAGGTCCAAAAAATATTTGATCATTGACTCCGGCAGCACTCTATCCGATGAATCCCGATTCCTGGAGGCGAACAACCCCAACGGCAAATTCAAGGTCATCCAGCCCCGGCAAAAAGACTTGAAGTACAGCGTCGAACATTTCAAGGATAAGTTTTTCATTATGACCAACGATCAGGCTAAAAATTTTCGGCTGATGGCGACGCCGGTCACAAAGACGACCAAAGACAATTGGACCGAGGTCATTCCCCATCGGGCGGATGTCCTCCTCGAAGATTTCGCGATCTTTAATAACTTTTTGGTCCTGCATGAGCGAAAAATGGGCCTGCCCCAGCTTCGTATCTTAACTTGGGCCGATAAATCCGAGCATTACCTGGATTTCGGCGAGGCGACCTACGCGGCCGGCCTTTCCACGAATCCTGAATTCGATACGGACGTCGTGCGATACAGATACGCCTCTCTGACTACGCCCAATTCGACCTTCGACTACAACATGAAGTCAAAACAGAAGACGCTCTTGAAACAGGAAGAAGTCCTGGGCGGCTTCGACCCCAAAAATTATCATGCCGAAAGGCTCTATGCCGTGGCCAAGGACGGCGTCCAGGTTCCGATTTCGCTTGTCTACCGGGTCGGGTTCGAGAAGAACGGCCAAGGTCCCTGCCTGCTCTACGGCTACGGGTCTTACGGAGCGAGCTCCGACCCGGGCTTCAGCTCGGCCCGGCTGAGCCTCCTCGACCGCGGCTTCGTCTATGCCATTGCCCATATCCGGGGAGGGCAGGAGATGGGCCGCTGGTGGTACGAAGACGGCAAGCTGCTCAAGAAGAAAAACACGTTCACGGATTTCATCGCCTGCTCCGAATACCTGATCGCCCAGAAATTCACGCGGCCGGAGAAGCTCTTCGCCATGGGCGGCAGCGCCGGCGGCCTGCTCATGGGCGCCGTGGTCAACATCCGGCCGGATCTTTTCAAGGGCGTCGTCGCCTCCGTTCCCTGGGTGGATGTCGTGACCACCATGCTCGACAGCTCTGTTCCCCTGACCACCAGCGAATACGACGAATGGGGGAATCCCAACACAAAAGAGTATTATGATTACATGCTGTCCTATTCGCCGTATGACAATGTCGAGAAAAAAGCCTATCCGGCCATGCTGGTGACGACGGGCCTACAAGATTCCCAGGTCCAGTACTGGGAGCCCGCCAAATGGGTGGCCAAGCTGCGGGCGATGAAGACGGACAAGAATATCCTTCTGCTCGTCGCCAACATGGAGGCCGGACACGGCGGTGCATCGGGCAGGTTTCGGAGGCTGAAAGAGACGGCGCTCCAATTTTCCTTCATGCTGGACCTGGCCGGAATAACGAAGTAAATAATGGGGACACACACTGTGTGTGTCCCCTTAATGGGCAAGGAGGGCACATGAGTATTAAGTTTTCGATGGTATGTTCGGTGATGAAGGCCGCTAGTTTGGTTTCGTTGTTGCTGTTCGTCGTCTTTGCCCAGGCCGCGATCCCCCAGGAGAGCGAGGCCCAGAAAGAAACCAGTATGAAATGGTGGACCGAAGCGCGGTTCGGCATGTTCATCCACTGGGGGCTCTATGCCCAGGCCGCCCGCCACGAATGGGTCAAGAATCGTGAGCATATCAAGGACGAGGACTATCAAAAATATTTTGATGTCTTCAACC
>JAPKZH010000420.1 GCA_026393905.1 Candidatus Aminicenantota bacterium | reverse complement strand
CACGAGGGCCATGTGAAAAGGCCGGTGGACAAGCTCCTCCTTTTGAAAGCAGATTTGGTCGCGGAGAAAATCAAACCCGGCCTCTTTCGCCGTGGCATAGGTTATGTCGCAGCCATAGGCCCGTCTTTTCTCCGCAGGGCTCATGCCCTCTTGAACGCCACCGACGCTGAGCCCCAGGAGTTTATAGATGGGACCCATCCAGGCGGCATCCCTGCGGGCCAGGTAATCGTTGAATGTCAAGACATGAACGCCGCAGCCGGTCAATGCATGGGCATAGACCGCGAAGACTGCGGCCAATGTTTTTCCTTCGCCCGTCGGCAGTTCGGCGATTTTCCCCTGGGCCATGGCCAGTCCGGCGATCATCTGGACATCAAAAGGACTGAGGCCGATGGCCCGGCGGGAAGCCTGGCGGACCAGGGCGAACGCTTCGACCAGAAAATTTTCGAGCGGGACACCCGACCGAGCCTTGCCTGCGAGGCCGACGGATAAATCGCGCAGCCCGCTGTCCGGAATATGTTCGAGGTCGCAGGCCTTGATGTCCCGGACGATATCCCGATATACGCTGAGATCGGTCTCTACGGAAATTCCAAGCGCGGTGTTGGCCAAGGCTTTTAATTTCAAAATCGGATGAACAGACTTCCGGTACGTATTCGATTTCCTTTTATCTTTGCTCTGCATGAACAGCCTCCTTCTTAAATAAGGGAACACTGGAGAAGTTCAGTAAGATTGGGTTAAAAAGGAGGGCTTCTCGGAGAGGGCGGGAAGTTAAAACCCGACGGGGCCGATGTGAGGGCCGGAAAAACGGCCTTGGAGAAAAATACAAGAGAACAAAAGACGAAGACCAGAATAAATAGGAGCAGCGGGGGGAAAAGAAGGGCGAGGAAAAACAGCAAGGGGAAAAGGATATAGGAATGGCGGCCGGGGATCTTCAGAAAGTCGAATCTAAGTACGTTTTCCAACATTTCTATCCACATAATAGCCGATAAGAATGTTCACAGTCAACAACGCGGGTGGCACGGCGTGGGCTTTAAAACTTTGAAAGACCGCTTCATTTCCAGTATAATTTTCGAGGAAAGAGGATCCCATGCCGGCCAACCTGACACCCCAATACCTGGAAGCCGAAAAAAAGCTGAAGACGGCCAAGACCCCCCAGGAAAAAATCGAAGTGCTGGAGGAAATGCTGGCCGTCATCCCCAAACACAAGGGGACCGAAAAGCTCCAGGCCCAGATCAAGACCAAGATCTCCAAAGCCAGGGACGAGCAGCAAAAGAAGCCCTCCGCCAAGCACGGACCGAGTTCTATCATCAACAAGCAGGGCGCCGGCCAGGTCCTCATCGTCGGGCCCCCCAACTCCGGCAAATCGATGCTCATCAAATCTTTGACGGGCGCGGAGCCTGAAGTCGGCGATTACCCGTTCACGACGCGGATCCCGGCCCCCTACATGATGAAGTACGAGAACATCCAGATCCAGCTCGTCGACCTGCCGCCGCTCACGCCCGACATCATGGAAAGCTGGCAGCTCGAGCTGATCAAGGTCGCCGATGCGGTGCTTATCGTCGTAGATGTCTCGAGCCCCGATTCGCCGAGCCTTCTGGAAACGCTGTTCGCCAAGCTAAAAGAGAAACGAATCGAATTTGTCAGGGACCTGGACATCCTGCCCGAGGAAAGCTCCTTTCCGGTGTTCCGCAAGAAGACGCTTCTCGTCGCCAACAAAAAAGATTTGGATGCCGGCGGCGAGAATTTAGAGGCCTTAAAATTCTTCTTCGAAAACCAGCTGGCCACCATCCCTATTTCGGCGGCTCAGGGGGAAGGCTTGGAAGAGCTCAAAAAACAGATTTTCTCGCTTCTCCATATCATCCGCGCTTACAGCAAGGCGCCCGGAAGAAAGCCCGACCATGATGAGCCGTTTGTCCTGAAAAGGGGCAGCCGGGTCATCGATATCGCCCGGGCGGTCCACAAGGATTTCGCGGAAAAGCTCGCCTACGCCCGCCTCTGGCGCGAAGGGCAGTTCACCGGCCAGATGGTCAACCGCGACCAGCCGCTCGAAGACGAAGACATCGTCGAGCTCCACATCTGACCATTATTCAAGGAAGGCTTTTTTCAAAATCGACAGGTAATCGCCGGCCGTGACATCTCTCGGATTCGACGGGCTGGAATTATTCTCGAAAGACTTCCCGGCGATTTCGGCGAGTTGGTATTCCTTCAGGCCGAGCCCTCGACAAGACGGAATGCCCAAGGCCCGGGACAATTCCCTGATTCTCTGGATGAGTCTCCGCGAGGCCAGGGCATCGTCCGGTTCCTCGATCCCCGCCAGCCGGGCCAGTTCCGCATATCGTCCCGCCGACACGGGAAGGTTGAATTCCATGACAAACGGCAGGAACACGGCGTTGGCGACTCCGTGAGGAATATCGTAGAGCGCGCCGATCGACTCGGCGATGCAGTGGACCGCGCCGACATCGGAATTGCCGAAGGCCATCCCGGCCAGGAGGCTGCCCTTCATCATCCCTTCTCTTGCCTCTCGATTCCCCTCGATATCCCTATAGGCGCCCTGGATAAAGCGAAAAACCAAGCCGAATGATTCCCTAGCCCAGACGTCCGTGATAAACGTGGCCGGCTTCGCCGTGTAGGCTTCAACGGCGTGGGTCAGCGCATCCAGGGCCGTTGCCGCAACAAGAGGGCGCGGCAAGGTCGACAGCAAATCCGGGTCGACGAGGGCCACGGCCGGAAACATCTGCGGTCCTTTAATGCCCATTTTGAATTTTCGCTCCATGTGGGTGATGACGGCGACCCAAGTCACCTCGCTCCCCGTGCCGCAGGTCGTCGGAATAGCGATGACGGGAAGCGGAGCGATTCTATATTTGGCCCGGCCTTCATAATCCTCGATGTGTCCCGGATTCGTGGCCAACAAGGCAACGCCCTTGGCCGCATCCAGTGCGCTCCCGCCGCCCAAGCCGATGATCAGGTCGGATCCTAGTTGGCGGGCGACCGACCCTCCCCTATTGACAGTCAGATGCGTAGGATTCTGTTCGACCTCGTCAAAAACAGGCGTCCCCGGGAGCTGGGAAAGCGCCTTGGCGGCGATACCAGACCGGACGATTCCCTTATCTGTAACGAGTAGGATACGCGAAGCCCTGAAATCCGCCTCGACAACCTCTTTCAGCCGGGAAATCGCCCCTGATTCGAAAATGATCTTGGTCGGGGCATGGAATCTCATCGGAGCACCGTTTACGACTTATTTCCGGAAGTTCAGCGAATCCTGGTTGGCCATATCAATCACGGCCATGAACAGGAGCTGGGCCGCATCCTCGAGGATCTCGGGCGTGATGATGGCCAGGTTATCCTTTGTGACATGATAGGTGGGATAGGGCGCGCGAAAGCCGGAAGCCCCCAAGTTGATGGTTGGTATGCCCTTCCAATAAAAACGGGCGGCATCCTGTCGCGGCCGGGCCGGGTAAGAGGAAGAGTTCGAATCGAGAACGCGGTGGATGTACTTTTGATTGGCCTTAGTCAAAAATTCCACGAACGCAGAATTGCCCTGGCCCGCCGTCGCGCCCAATCGGTCCCCGCTGCCGATGCTCTCCAGGTTGACGAAGCCGATCGTTTTATCGAGCGAAAAGGCCGGATGTTCGCAGTAATATTCGGAGCCGACGACCCCCTGCTCCTCGCTGCCAAAGGCAAGAACCATGATGGTCCGCCGCGGCTTGATCGGGCTCTTGGCCATGGCTTCGGCCAAACCGAGGAGGACGGCCACGGACGATGCATTATCATTGGCGCCCGGCATCAGCTCCCAGCAGCGCCCCAAGTGGTCCAGATGGCCGCCGATGATGATCACCTCCTCCTTGAGCTTCGGGTCGGAGCCGGGGAGGATGCCGATGACATTATAGCCGATGCCCTCGGGATGATGCTCGGTGACATTCTTGATGGTGAAATTTTTCCCCGTGGCAAAAGACTGGGGCTTCAGCTCTTTCCTGATCTTATCCACGGTTTCTTTGTAGGTTTTTCCGGTCCCTGCGAATACATCGGCGACGACCGCGTCGCCGACATGGCTGTAGATGAAGCCTTCGCGGTAGGAATTGTTGGGGTTGCCAATCGGGCCGTAATTGTAGATCATGCCCTTGGCACCTTGGGCCACGGCATTTTCGAGCTTGTACTGATGGAACGAATACGGCCGCCACTTTTTGAAGACCTCGACGTCCGGCTCGGGAGAGACCGGCACTTCCCTGTCCATGAGAACAATCTTCCCCCTGACGTCCACCCCCTTGTAATCATCGTAGCCAAGCTCAGGCGCCGTGATTCCATAGCCGACAAAAACGACTTCGGCCGTGACTTCGCCCGATCCGGAGGTTCCGCCGGGAATGAACTCGTCCTCGTATTTATAGGACTTTTTGACGATGCCGCCCTTGACGGGCATGTTGAGCGAGAGTTCCCCGCCTTTAAAAACAAGCGTATAGGGATTGGGGTAGGCTTGAAGATATGTCCCTTTGTCGCCGGAAGGCGCGACTCCCCATTTTTTGAAAAGCGAAATCACCCATTCGGCGCTGGCGTTGTATCCGGGAGTGCCGGTGAGCCGCCCGCCGTATTTCTCCGATGTCAACTCTTTGACATAGTCAAAAAGGGTATGACTCGAGATGGAATGCATCACGTTCAGGATCTTCTGCTCATCCGAAAGCTCGGGCCGCCGCCCCTGCGGCTGGGCCGATAAAGACAGAGAAGCGGCCAAATAAAGAATAACCGCCAAGGAAAGGATCTTCTTGTTTCTCATCTTCTCCTCCTGGCCAATTCCGGAATCCTTAATGTTTATGATAAGACCTTATCAAATGCAAGCTGCCAAACGCCGCGAAGGGGGGAAGGAGCGAGCCGTTTACGAAGTCCTTTTTTGAGCGGCCTGCCTTGAGCCGTCTAAAAACGGTAGGCGATGGCGCCCCTGAGGATGAATCCGTCCCAGAAGGCCGCCTCGCCGAGGAGGAAGAGGTTGTCGGCGATCTTTCCTTTCGCCCCGAGGCTGATCTGGAAAAACGGGACAAACCAGAATGGGACTTTGAGCACCTTTCCTTCGCTATCGGCATCGTCTCCCAATTTGTCTTTCACGGCTTTCAGGGTTTTGGTCCCGGACTCCTTAAAATACTCCGTCCCTCCGCCCAAAATACGAAAGTCGCCCTGGACGTTATAGTTGAGCGTCCCTTGGTCAAGGTAGCGACCCGAACCATATCCGACTCCCAACGCCAGATAGGGGTGAACGATCCATTCGGGCTTGAATTCCCAGCGGAAGTTCACGTGAAAGGACCATGGTTCCAACCGAAATTCTCCGTTTCCCTGGCCGGAGAAGGTGGCCGGCTTCAAGGTCCCATCCTCGGGGACATCCAAGGTGATATCGGCCTTGGCCTCGGTCATCATGACCGCCATAGACGTTTTTTCCAAAGAAAGGCCAAGGCTGAATGACCCTTTGTCGCCGGCCGGGTACCACCGGATTTCAAAGCCGAAATTGCTTCCGCTCGAATCGATGGTCGATGACATCGCGGCCGAATTTTCGATCAAGCCGGGATACTCCCCTCGGGCCAGGTTCAGCATCTGGCTTTTCAGGGCATCGTTCAGGGCGGTTTCCAGGAGGCCTTCGATGAGACGGACGCTCCAGGAAGAATAATGGAACCCGAGCTCGATCTTGCCTTTGACGGAAACCCCTCCGAACAGCGGAGGGATTCCCCCCAGCAGACAGACCATCAGTACCAAAATGCTTTTGAACGATTTTCTTATGGCCATTTGAACCTCATCTAATACAAACGCAATAAATAAAGTGACACTGTATGGGCGGCGCTTAGGCCGTCCTTAAGCCCCCGTAGCGGAGGGGGGCCCCGGACACTCTTGGAGGAGGACCCATTTACAGGGTCCCCCTCCAACGGGCGGCGGGAATGCCCGCCAGCCCTGCCACCCCTCCAAGGAGCATCCTCCCATGAATTCATTGCCAAATGCTCCTTGGAAAGGAGGCAGGGAGCGAAGCGAGCGTTGGAGGGAAACCTGGAATAAGGGTTTCCCTCCAAGAGTGTCCGACGGGACTGGTTCCCCGGGGCCCGGGGGCTGCGGGCGGCCTAAGCGCCGCCCGAAC